>JASHQZ010000260.1 GCA_030038835.1 candidate division FCPU426 bacterium | reverse complement strand
GGGAGGAGGGCAGCGGCCCAAAATAGGAAAGGGTCCAAATCCCCCGGCGGCGTGGCAAAGGCGGGCGGTTTTGCCCCGGAATCTCCTTTCGGGATTCCATGGTCTTTTCCCATCGTAAGGCCCGTGGAGGTGGAGGTCCGGTTCAAGGGATGCGACGGGTTTTGGCGCATCAAGGCTTCTTGTTCTTGGTTGTTCATAGCGGTGCGCATTTTGCCACGTGAAATCGGGGAGAGGCTCCTTTTTCACCTGGTGTAACGAGGATTTAACGCGGAGCCGGTCCCTAAAAAGCCCTGTTATTTACCTGCGGATTGGACAAATTAACAACCCCTTTTTCAAAATGGAGTATCTTTAGGCTCATAAAAATAAAAAAGGGCGCGGTTTCCGCGCCCTTCGGGGCATCCTCAACGGAATGCTATTTATTTTTTCAGGGCCACCTTGGCCTTTTCGGTCGGCACAAAGCCGCCCTCTTTTTTTACTAGGGGTTGGGCGGCCGGAATGACGGTTTTCAATTCCACTTTGGAATCAACCTTGGGCTCGTCCTTCCCTTTCTCGGGGGTTGGTGCGGGAATCAATCCAGCCTTTTCCTTGATCTTCTTTTCAATCTGCGCGTAAGTTTCCGGGTGCTCCTTCAGGAAAGCCTTGGCGGCGTCGCGGCCCTGGCCGATTTTGGTTTCCCCGTAGCTCAACCATGTGCCGCTCTTGTCAATGATGCCCATTTCCACCCCCACGTCGATGAGGGAGCCTTCTTTGGAAATGCCTTCGCCGAAGATGATGTCGAAAAGGCCCTCTTTAAAAGGTTGGGCCGTCTTGTTCTTGACCACCTTGACCTTCACCTTGTTGCCGATATTCTGGACGCCGCTCTTGATGGCCTCCACCCGGCGAACATCCAGGCGCATGGAGGCGTAAAACTTCAGGGCCCGGCCGCCCGGAGTGGTTTCGGGATTGCCGAACATAACGCCGATCTTCTCTCGGATTTGGTTGATGAAAAGCGCGCAGGTGTTGGACTTTGAAAGGAGGGCTGTCAGCTTGCGAAGCGCCTGGCTCATGAGCCGCGCCTGCAGGCCCACGTGGGCATCGCCCATTTCCCCCTCCAGTTCGGCCCGCGGCGCCAGGGCGGCTACCGAATCCACCACGATCACGTCAATGGCGCCGGAACGGATAAGGGTGTCGGCGATTTGGAGGGCTTCCTCCGCCGAATCGGGCTGGGAAATCAGCAATTCGTCCACATTGACACCCAGTTTCTTGGCGTAAACCGGGTCCATGGCGTGTTCAGCGTCGATAAAAACCGCCGTCCCGCCGGCCTTTTGGGCCTCGGCCACGATATGGAGGGTCAGGGTGGTTTTACCCGAGGATTCGGGCCCGAAGATCTCCACGATACGGCCCCGGGGCACCCCGCCGATGCCGGAGGCGATGTCGACCGAGATGGCGCCGGTGGATATGGCCTTGACGTCCTGGACCTTGGCCTCGCCCAGCCTCATGATGGCCCCTTTGCCGTGTTCCTTTTCCACCTGCAGGATCGCGTTATCCAGCGCTTTTTGCTTCTCATTCACCATTGCCTTCTTCTCCTTGTTCTGGCCCGTAAAAACGGGATTGATTGGGGTTTTATGTTATTCGGGGTGTCACCTTCCCTCTTGGGAAGGCGGGGTAGGAAATGTCCTACGCGGGACATCCTAAAAGCCGCCAAGGCTTGAGTCAAGAAAAAAGTATACAGCTGTATACTTTTTTCTTGACTCGAACAATCCCCCTCTGAAAGAGGGGGAAGTTGGGAGACCGGTTCGTCCCTGGCATCCCTTATGCATTAATTTCAGGCGTGGACTAAATGGGGCGTTTGTCCGTCTAAATGGGTGGAAGCGTCCAAGAGGTATGAGTTATGAGCCGCAAAATGAGGAACTTCTCAGCCAAAATGATCCTGGATTTTGTGGCCTTTTTAGCCATGTCCACCGCTTACTTGGTTGGCTGGGCCCTGCCGGGCTCTTCCAAGCACCGCGATCGGATGATTTGAAGCCGTCAACCTGCCAGTTTTTAACCAAATCCCTCCTTTAAACAAACATCCTCGGATCCTTGACCCCCAGGTTTTCCTTGGAGAAGAACGGTTCGCCGGTCTGCGTGCCGATCATGGCGCCGAAATATCGGTTCATGACGTTGATATGCTCCAGCGCCCGGCTGCCCGGTTTTTTAATGAACTGGCTCTCATAGCAGCGCACCGCTGCCAGCTTACGGTCATGGTAAAGGGTCGTATCCACTATAAAGGAAGGCTGGACATTGGGCCTTAGGTGGGAGCAAAGGTGGTAGTAAAACTTGGGGGGATACCAGGGTTCGCCCTTCATATCGGTTTTAACCAGCTTGGCCCAAAAACGGGCGGCTTGCACCAGTTCGCTCGCGCCCCAGTGGTCGGGATGGGCGTCCACCCAGTAAGGGGCGAAAACCATGGCCGGCCTGTAACGGCGCATCACCTCGGCCACCTTTCGGCGGGCTGGCAGGGTATCCATCAATTCCCGGTTCTTAAGGGGTAGGATGAGGTAGTCGTCCAGCCTCAGAACCCGCGCGGCGGCCGCAGCTTCCTTCAGCCGGATTTTATGGTTGCCGTAGGGGGTCGGTTCCCCGTCCGTCAAATGGCACACCACCACCTTGGCCCCTTGGGCCCTCAAGGCCAGCAGGGTCCCGCCCATGGCGATTTCCACGTCGTCGGGATGGGCCCCCAAGGCCAGCACGTCCACCAGCGCCCCGTTTTCTGATGCCCCTCCCGGCGCCACAGTTTCAAAGGTTTGGATTTTCTTTTTCACGCCTGAACCTCCCCAAACCCTTCGATAAGCTTGCAGCTTCCTCAGGGTTGCGGCCTTTCAAGGTCGCCTTTTGTTATTTCTATCGGGCCGCAAACAAAAAAGGCCCCGGCTTGACGCCGAGGCCTTGGAATAGGTGTCGTTCAGGCTCCCGTCTTCACGACGTTCGCCGCCTGCTTGCCCTTCGCCCCCTGCACGATCTCAAACGTCACTTCCTGCCCCGCCGTCAGGGTCTTGAACCCGTCTCCCTGGATGGCCGAGAAATGGACAAACACGTCTTCCCCACCCTCCTGTTCGATGAACCCATAGCCCTTCCCGGCGTTGAACCACTTCACGCGCCCCGTTGGCATCTTTCCGACCCTTCCTTTTCTGCATCGGTAAATCCCTTGCCCGCCCCAGTGGCCCCCCTCCGTCGCGTTCCTATTACAGGGATGCCGACTCAAGATGCCGCCGGCGGTCAAGCCCATCGCTACTGATGCTTACAACGATGTCAACTCAAGTTTAAGGGAAAGAACCGTTGATTTTCAATGTCTTTCCCTTTGTTGCTTCCAAAGCCGCCGCCCCGATGGTCTGGGTTCCCCCGCTCCCGCTTCAAGGCGATGCGGTTGGGGAGATGTTTTTATTTTGCCGGCGGCTTGTTGTCTTCGGCTTGAAAGCTTACCCTTTCCTTCTACAATGAATCCGTTTTCGTTCCCGGAGAAACCTTGTCCTATTTTGCTGACCTGCACATCCATTCCAAATATTCCCGCGCTACCAGCAAGGACCTGACCTTAGAGGAACTGGCCTATTGGGGCCAGCTCAAGGGCCTCACCCTGATCGGCACCGGCGACTTCACCCATCCGGCCTGGCTTAAGGAAATCAAGGAAAAGCTGGTTCCCGCCGAGCCGGGCCTTTTCCGGCTGCGGAGCGACCTGGAACAAGCCATCGAAAAAAGACTGCCCGCCGCTTGCCGGTCGCCGATGCGTTTCGTGCTCCAGGTGGAAATCTCAACCATCTATAAGAAGGGCGACCGCACTCGCAAGGTACACCATCTTGTCCTGGCCCCGGATATGGAAAGGGCCGAAACCATCATCACCCGACTTTCCAAGATCGGGAACCTGAAGTCCGATGGCCGCCCCATCTTGGGGCTTGATTCCCGCCATCTCCTGGAAATCGTCCTGGAAGCGGGTCACGGTTCCTTCCTTATCCCCGCCCATATTTGGACTCCATGGTTCTCGGCCCTGGGCTCCAAGTCGGGTTTTGACTCCATCCAGGAATGCTATGCGGATTTGGCGCAGCACGTTTTCGCGGTGGAAACCGGCTTGTCCTCAGATCCGGCCATGAACTGGCGGCTTTCCAACTTGGACCGCTACCGCCTGGTTTCCAATTCCGACGCCCATTCCGCGCCCAACCTGGGCCGGGAAGCCACGGCCTTTGATACGCCGCTGGATTATTTCGCCATGCGCAAAGCCCTTGAAACCGGGCAGGGATACGGCGGCACCGTCGAATTTTTCCCCGAGGAAGGCAAGTACCATTTCGACGGCCACCGCAAGTGTGGTATCCGGCTGACGCCCGAGGAAACCAAGGCCAATAAGGGTCTTTGCCCCCACTGCGGCCATCCGGTGACGGTCGGAGTTCTTTACCGCGTCTGCGAACTGGCTGACAGGCCTGAGGGCTTCAAACCGGAAAACGCCGCTCCCGTGCACCACTTCGTGACCCTTCCCGGCATCCTTTCGGAACTCCAGGGGTCCGGTTCCGCCAGCCAGGCCGTGCAGACCGCCTATCATCAGCTGCTGCAACAATGGGGTTCGGAATTTTTCATCCTGGACCGCCTGCCGCCTTCCGACCTTGAAAAATCCGGATTCTCCCTGCTTTCCGAGGCCCTTCGCCGCATGCGGCAGGGAAAAGTGGCCTGCGAGCCCGGATATGACGGCGAATACGGCGTTGTAAGGTTGTTTAAGGACAGCGAACTAAAGTCCGCTTCGCTGTTCACCGTACCGGAAGGCGTTTCAAGGAAAGAACCCAAGTCTCCTAAAAAAACCACTCCCAAGGTCGCGCCCGCCGCCCAACCCCGGCAAGGCCCAACCTTGTCCCCTATCGGTTTGGACTCGGACCAGGAAGCCGCGGTTCAAGTTGCCGAGGGCCCGTTGCTGATCCTAGCCGGCCCCGGAACGGGTAAAACCCGCACCCTCACCCACCGCATGGCCAAACTGGTGTCGCAAAAAGGGGTCCAGCCCGGCCAATGCCTGGCTATTACGTTCACGCGCCGTGCCGTGGAGGAAATGAAGGAACGGCTGGAAAAGCTCCTGCCCACCCAGGACGCGGCCTTCCCGGTGATGACCTTCCACTCGCTGGGCCACCTTATCTTGCGGGAGAATGAGAAGCTTTTGGGCTTTCCCAATCCCTTCAAAGTGGCTTCCGTGGAGGAGCAGCTCCGTCTGCTGAAAAAGCAGGGGCTTTCGGAACGCAAAGGGCGCCATCTTCTAAAGGAAATTTCCAGGTCCCAAAGGTCGCAAGCGGCCGGTGAAGGCTTGCCGGAGGACTTGAAGGACGCTTACCGGGCCTTCCAATTGGAAATGAAAAACCGCTCCTGGGTCAGTTTTGACGGTCTCATCATTCTTTCCGTCCAACTGCTCCAGGACCACCCCCAACTCCGGCAACAGTACCTCCAACGCTGGCCCTGGGTCTCCATCGACGAGTTCCAGGACGTGGACGCGGGCCAATATGCCTTGGTCCGTCTCCTTTCACCGCCTTCCGGCAACGTCTGCGCCATCGGCGATCCGGACCAGGCCATTTACGGGTTCAGGGGAGGTGACGCGGGCTCTTTTACGCGCTTTGCCAACGACTTCACCGGATGCCAAACCCTGCGGCTTTCCCAAAACTACCGGTCGGTGAAGCCCATCGTGGAAGCCTCCCTCCAGGTCATCGCGCCTTCCTCCCTGGTGGAGGACCGCGTCTTAAGGGCCGTGGTCAACGACCCGACCCCCATCTCGCTCAATGTCTCGCCCACCGAGCGCTCCGAGGCCGAGTTCGTGGTGAAAACCATCGAGAAATTGATCGGCGGCTCGGGGTTCTTTTCCATGGACAGCGGCCGGGTGGAATCCCACGAGGGCGCGTCAGCGTCCCTTTCCTTTTCGGATTTCGCCGTGCTTTACCGCACCGACGCCCAATCCCAGGCTCTGGTGGAGGCCCTCTCGAACTCGGGCCTGCCCTTCCAAAAACATTCCCACGCCAGCCTGAACGATTCACCTTTTGTCCAAGCCCTGCTGGACGACTTGGCCCACCCGGATGAAACCAAGGCTTTTCACCAGGCTTTCGAGGAAGCCTTGCTGGAAGCCCGGAAAATGGAGGAAACGGACCCGGCCATAACAGAGGCCTTGAAATCCCTAGCCGCGCGATGCAAGAGTTTCGAGGAATTCGCCTCCCAGCTGGCCTTGGGACTGAACGCCGACCTTTGGGACCCCCGCGCGGACCGGATTTCCCTCCTGACCCTGCACGCTTCCAAAGGGCTGGAGTTTCCCGTGGTATTCATTGTGGGCTGCGAGGACGGCATCCTGCCGTTAAAATGGGGTGATTTGGACGGGGAAAATATAGCGGAAGAAAGGCGCCTGCTCTTCGTGGGTATGACCCGGGCCCAAAGGAGGCTTTATCTTTGCCGGGCCCAAAAGCGCCTTTGGCGGGGGACCCTGCGGGAGATGGAGCCTTCTCCGTTTTTAAGGGAGATCGAGGAGAAACTTTTGAACCGTTCCGCCGACAAGCTCAAGTCCAAACCGAACCGCGACCAACTCAAGCTCTTCTAACCCATCTTCCAGTCCAAAATTTACCTCGGTTTTACTTTTCATTTACAACTTGAGCCCTTAGTTTGAAGCCAGCCATGCGAATCGCTTACTTCACCGAAAGCCTTCCACCCCTGACCGACGGCGTGGCCCGCACCTACACCCGCCTGGCGGAATACCTCAACAAAAGAAAGATCGATTTCCTCTTCTTCTGCCCCATGCTGCCCAAGGAAAAAGAGCCTTGGCGCGACCGGGTCGTCCACGTTCCCTCGGTGGCTTTCCCGCTCTACCGTTATTACCGCGTAGGCTTGCCCAACCCCTTCCGCCTGACCCCCATCCTGGACAAATTCCACCCCGAACTCATTCAAGTGGCCGCCCCTACTCCCATGGGCATCTTCGGCCAAAACTACGCCTTCAAACACAAGATCCCCTGCGTGTCCAGCTATCACACTCATTTCGTGGACTACTTTCCTTACTATAAATTCCGTTGGGCGGAGGACTGGGGATGGAGCTTTATGCGCTGGTTCTACAATCGCACCCAGGCTATCTTCGGTCCCAGCCATGACACCCTTTCGGAGTTGAAAAAGAGGGGGTTCAAGAACCTGGAACTCTGGCCCCGGGGCATCGACCGCACCCGGTTCTCCCCCCGGCTCAGAAGCGAGGCGTTGCGGAAAAAGCTGGGCTTGGGCAGGGAAAAACTCCTTCTTTTCGTGGGGCGCATGGTCCAAGAAAAGGGGCTGGATGAACTTTCCCACGCGTCCCTGGCCTTGAGAAAGAAAGGGTACCGATTCCACTTGGCCTTCGCCGGCGACGGCCCCTACCGGAAGGTGATGGAGGAACGCCTGCCCCAGGACCATTATTTCGGCTTCATCCAAGGCCGGGAACTTTCCGAACTTTACGCCTCCTCCGACCTTTTCGTGTTCCCCTCCACCACCGAAACCTTCGGCAACGTGGTCTTGGAAGCCATGGCATCCGGCCTGCCCGTGGTGGGCGCGGCCCAAGGGGGTTCCCTGGACTTGGTCCAGCCCGGCGTGAACGGCCTCTTGGCCAAGCCCCTCGACGGGGATGACTTCGCCCGCCAAGTAAAGAGCCTCTTGGACAGCCCGAAAACCATGAAACGCATGGCCAAGGGCGCTATGGAAACCTCCGCCCGGTTCCATTGGCCGGTGATCAACGGGATGCTGCTGGACCATTGCCGTTCCTTGATGGAAAAATCCAGCCCGGTTTCCAAACCCGCCAAATCCCACATCCCGGACGAGGCGGCTTCCACCCCTAAAAAGCTAAAGCCGATACCCGCCGAACTGGCCTGAATTCACTCAGCTTTAACACGGCCCAGTTGTCATTCCCCGCCTTTCCCAACGAAAATAAACTCCATTCCACAACGGAGGCGCCCGTGAAATACGCTTTTTTTTGCTTGTTACTTTCACTGATCTTCGCGGTGAATTTTTCCCGGATTTTGGCCGATGATGACGACCTGCCGGGCCTGGACGTTCCAAGCCAGGAGCAAAAACTCAACGCCGATCTCTGGCGTTTCGCCAAGAACACTTCTTATGAGGCACTGCAGCAGGACCTCGACGAGGAACACGGGGAATCGGAGAAAACCATCCCCACCGAGGTCCGGCTTCCCACCGGCTGGCGCATGGCGCCTGCCGGAAACCAATTGGAGCTTGGCCGTTATCCCCTGGTCGTGACGCCCTTTGCGGGCGGCTTGGTGGTCTTGAACAATGGGTATTACGTGGAAACCAATCCAGAGATCTCCGTAGTGAGCGGTGATGGTTCCCAAGTTTTAAAAACCTTCACCGTCCCTTCCCTTTTCCCCTGCGCCAAGGCGGGCTCCGACGGCATCCTTTACGTCAGTGGCGGCTACAACCAGACCATCCGGGGTTACGACGAAAAATTTAACGAGGTCCGCGACCTCACGGTCAACGGTTTCACTTCCGGCCTCGCTTGTTTAGATAAGTCCACCCTCGCCGTGGCCTATCTTTTGATGGACAACGGCAAGGGCGGCTATAAAAGTGAAGGCCGTTTGGCCCTGGTGGACACCCCAACCGGCGAGATCAAGGACGAATTGAATTGCGGGCGGATGCCCTATGCCCTGGAGTTCCAAGACGGCAGGCTCTTCGTCAGCCTGCTCCAGGACAACCAAGTGGCCGTTTATTCGGTAAGGGGCGGGCGCCTCAAGTTTTTGAAAAAACTCCCCGCGGGGTCGGCGCCCAGCGCCTTTGCCTGCGACCCCCAGCGCCACCGCCTTTACGTGATGAACCAGAATTCCGACGAGATCACCGCGGTCGACACCCTGGCCGTCAAAGTCGAGGCCGTTTGGAACCTGCGCCAAAAGGGCTTCAAATTCGGCGCGGCCCCGACCTCGGGCTGGGTGGAGGGGGGACGCCTTTTCGTAACCCTTTCCCGCATGAATGCCCTGGCCGTGGTGGATGCGGGAACCGGCCGGGTGGAAGGCTATATCCCGACCGGTTGGTATCCCACGGCGGTCACGGGCGACGGCCGGAACCTCTATGTCTTGAGCGCCAAGGGCATCCAAAACCGCCGGCCCAATCCCAACGGCCCCCAACCCACCAAACAGCGGGAGGAACCCGGCTACGTGCTGACCCTCCTGAAGGGCTCCCTGGGAACCGTGCGCCTAGCGGACGTGGACACCCAACTGGCGGGATGGACCGAAACCGTCACCCATGCCTCGCCCCTTTTCAACCCGGCCCAGGGCTTCCAAGTGCCGATCAAGTATGTCTTCTATATCATCAAGGAAAACCGCACTTATGACCAGGTTCTGGGCGACTTGGGAAGGGGCAACGGCGACAAGGCCCTCTGCATCTTCGGCTGGGACGTGACCCCCAACCACCACGAGCTGGCCAAGGATTTCGCCGACCTGGACAACTTTTACGTGGACGGGGAAATCAGCGTCCTGGGCCACAGCTACACCACGAGTGGTTACGCCAGCCCCTTCCTGGAATGGCTGGGCATGAACGATTACTCCGGCCGCATGGGCGCCAAAGACGCCGCCAACCCCCGAAAAAATGAGGATTTCTGGCCCTTCGGCACCGTGCCCTTCACCTTTTCCCCTACCTACCTTTGGGACGCCATGGACGCCAAATCTCTGGATTACCGCATTTACGGCGAGGATTACATCTTTTACTGCAAACCCTACCGGCTCTTGATGGATAAGTTCGGGGAGGGCAGTCCCCTAACCCGCAAGTGCTACGACCGGCTCATGGCGATCTCCAAGGACAAGGCCCGGGACACGGCTTTCCAGGAGCTGGTGAAGGATTATGTGGGAAAGAACGGTTCACCGGAAGATTGTGGAAAACTCCTGGACGACCCGGTGTTTCTCGGGAAACTATCCGATTTTTACGTGGGCGACGGCAGCCTGGCCCAGGCCATTGGGGCCGATCCGGATTTCAAGGCCCAATGGGCGTCGTTCCTCTATCACTGCTCCTTCGACTTTTTGGGTTGGGACCTGACCTATTCGGATTTGAAGCGCGTGGCCGTCTGGCAGGACGACTTCAAGCGTCAGCTGAGGGAAAACCGGGTCTTTCCCTTCCAGTACCTTTGGCTCCCCAACGACCACACGGCCGGGCTGGATCCCCACTCGCTGAACCCCTACCAGTTCGTGGCCCAAAACGACGCGGCGATGGGGGCGGTTTTGGACACCTTGTCCAAAAGCCCCATCTGGAAGGAAAGCCTGGTAGTGGTCATTGAGGACGACTCGCAAAACGGCCCCGACCACGTGGACGCCATGAGGAGCTTCTGCCTGGCCGCCGGCCCCTACGTGAAACGCGGCGGGGTGGTGGTGAGCGACCTTTATGACCAGCTTTCCCTTTTAAGGACGATCGAACTCATCCTCGGCATCGATCCTTTGAACATGAACGACGGCCTGGCCGTTCCCATGTTCTCCCTCTTCGCGGACAAGCCCGACGACAGCCCCTACCGGACGCCGGAGCCTTCCCGTTACCTCATCCCGGAGGACAAGGCGCTTTACAAGTGGCTGATGGAGGAAAAGAAGGAAAGGCCGCTCGCGGAAATATTGAGCGGAGGGAAGGACAAAGGCCCGGCCGACGTGCGCTAAACGGTCATTCGCATCCCTTGTAGGAGTCCGGGTCCAGGTTCATGTGGGCGCAGCTGAAAAACCGCCAGGTGTCCCCGTTCACGGGTGGTTCCTCCTTGCTCTCTTGGTCCGCGAAATCGATGTACTTCTGCCGCACCGCCGGGTCGTTCTCAATGGCCTGGGCAAGGGCCTTCAAGCTATTAAAATCATAGGTTTTGTAGCCGTAGGCGTCCCGGAAGCTGTATTCCAATTGCCAAGGGGGCATGGCCGCCGCAACGACCTTGGGATTCTCGGGCAGGGGCACGTAGTAGGTGGCCATGTCCTCCAAGGTTCCATTGCCCTTGTCGTAGAGCATCACCTGGAAGCCCGGGTTGTTGTTGTGGATAGGGCTTACGGCAGGGCAGATATGCGTGAAAAAAACGGGTTTTCCTCCCCTGTCCTGGACGACCCTGAAATCGTCCAAGTGGGTGTGTCCGCAGAATTCCGCGTCCACCAAGTCCCGGTCGGAAGCCAAAATATTCAGGAAGGGCCAAAGGTAATCCGCGTCGTAGAAGGTTTTCTGGGGTTTCGCGCGGTTGGGGTGTTCCGAGGCGTTGCGGCCGTGGAGGCCCGGCGGCATGTGGGTCAAGAGGGTCACTTTTTCACCCCGGGCCTTGGCGTCCGCCATGACCTTGGCGAGCCATTTCAACTCGGCCTTTTCCTGGGGTCCGTCCGGACCGAACTTGTTTCCATCCTTGAAGGCCCAATAGGGATCGTACTTGTAGGACCAGAATACGTCGTTGAGGATCACGATCTCGTGCCCCGGAAGGGTGGGATGGGGTACCACGCAATAGCCGCCCTGGGAGAAATCCTTCACCGCTTGGGGGTCCTTGGCCACGGTGCCCCATTCCTGGGCCAGGGTGGGTAGGAAGGGGCTGTCCGGGATCAACCCGCCGTAATCGTCGTAGTCCGAGTCGTTGTTCCCCAGGCAAAAGTAGGCCGGCGCGTCGGCGATGGCCTTCCGGACCTCCCGTGTCACGAAAATCACGGTCTTCAACACGAAAGCCTGGTAGGCCTTGTCGTCCCCACCCACCCTCTTCTTGAAGTCGTCCTTGAAGTGGTGCGAGATGAAATCCCCGCTGACAAGGGCGTAATCGTAGGGTCCCAATGCCGCCACTTGCTGCATCGTGGACTTGAAAAGCGGGTAGTTGGTGTCCTTCCCGTAGGGGCAGAAGGCTGTGAGGTTGGAGGTTTCCAGGATGGATTCCCATTGTTCCACCGGAGCTGCGGCCAATTTTTTGGCCAGGGACGGGTCGGCGTAAGGGTCGAAGTGGATGTCCGACATCATGAGGAAGGTTCCCTCGTTCCCGGAAGGTTGCCAGGGAAGGCCGTCGCCGAAGGCCCCTTTCCCTCCCAAAAGGGCTAAGAACAACAGCGTTAATTGCCACCATCCAGTCGGACGGGTCATGGGGTTTCCTCCGTTTGAAGATGGAATGGCGCGTCGAAGGCCCTCTTTGGAACGCCTTAGAGGGCGAACGAAAGCGCGAACTGGTTACTGATGCCGAGGGTACCCAGGGTCACCCAGGCATAAGAGAACTCTATTTTGGACAACTTCAGCCCGATTCCCAAAGTGAGCCCGTGGACTTCATCGGTCTGTCCATAATCGGCGAAGTGGTAGCCGCCGCGGAGGGCGAGCTTTTGCTCGTACCAATACTCACAACCCAGGCCGAAATTAGAAAGGGAGCTATTGGGATAGTAATCCCACTCACCGGAAAACGACGCGGAATCCGGCGATCCGTTCGTGGGAAAAACATTGGGCACGCTGTAGGCCGCCCCGGTTGAAATTTGAAGCGGCAGTGAATATCCGTCCAGGTTTTGGCCCAAATTCAGGACCGCCAACCCCGCCGAGAACCCGCTAGGCGACCGGTAAAGGGCTCCTAAGTTGGCCAAAAACGCCGAGTCCCAGGAGCTGATCAGCTCCTGCCCCAGCCATTCGGCGGCCGCCCCCGCGTAAAAACCCTGGCCCAGGCCGATCCCCCCGCCCGCGAGGAGGGACATGGCTTGGGGATTTAGGGTTCCGTTGGCCGCCGGTCCTGAGGGGCCCACGCTGAATTCCTGCACCTGCCCGAGGTTGAAATAATTGGCCTCAACGGCGTAACCCATATCGCTGGCCTTGTCCCCAAAGGCCGCGTGCTCCAGGGTCAAGCCTTCAATCCAAAAGCAGTGCGACAGGTCGACCAAGGGCCCGCTTAAAAGGCCCAGCCCCGCCGGGTTGGCTTCCAGGGCCCCGGTGTCATCGGTGACGGCCACAATGGCCCCGCCCATGGCCGAGGCTCGGGTGTCGGTGGAGATCGTTGCCCAGGGGGCTGATTGGTTGGCGATGTTCTGCCCCCAGCCCGGGCCCGCCAAGATGGCTAGAAGGGCCACTGTGGAAAAAGCTTTTCCTTTCATAAGTCCTCCCGTTCCGGTCACTTGCCGACGATGATTTTCTGTTGGTTAGTGGCCATGTCGCCGTCCACGTAGGTCAGGGTCATCTGCACGATGTAGATCCCCGGGGCCACGCCGTTGGTCGTCCAACAGTTGGTGGCGCCCGAGCCGAACGACAGGTTCGCCACATTCTCTCCGATGATGTTGTAGATGGCCCAGGTGCTGCTTTGGATGGGCTTATCCGGGTAGAGGCAAAGGGGTTGGCCGCTTTGGACCGGCACTGGCCCCAATACCGGATGGCCGAGGCTCGACAGAACCGGGAGGGTGGCCGTTGGCGAGGGTGTACGGGTGGCGGTGGGCACCGGGGTGGGCGTATCGGTCCCAGGCAGGAAGGTGTTGGTGGGGCTGGCCGTTGCCGTGGCGGTCGGGGTCAAGCTCGGCGTATTCGTGGCCGTGGTGGTCGGGGTCGGCGTCTGGACCGTCACGATGAGGGCCCAGGTGGAGAAGTGGGTGACGCAGGCGCTCGCGGTGTCCGGGTTCCCAAGATTGATCGTGGTGGTCACTGTCACCCAGGCATTGGGCGTGGCAACCGTGTCGTAGTAGCTCACCACCGGGGTGGTTCCAGGCGTCGGGGTGAAGGGAAACACCAGGCTCACGCAACTGGAAAAGCTGGTGACGGCGCCGTTGGCGTTGTCCGCGCTGAAGGTGTAGACATTCCCGGCGATTTGGAAACCCGGCTGGGGCGTGGGAGCCGCCGCGGAGGTATTTTCGGATACGGTAATCGTGGTGCTCGATCCCAAGTCTGCCGCCGGAATCTCAACGCCAACGCCATTGCTCAAGGCCACTGTTACGGGCGTGGAAGCGCCAACCACCTGTTGGGCCGTAGCGATGGGCGTAAAGGTGGGGGTGGGCGTGCCGGTGTCGGTGAGGGTGGCCGTGCTGGTGGGAGTAGCGGTGGCCGTGTTCGTCGGCGTGGACGTGCTGGTGGCCGAACTGGTGGGCACCGGAGTGGGCGTATCCGTTCCCGGCAGGAAGGTGTTGGTGGGCGTAGCCGTCACCGTGGGTGTTCCTGTGGTCGTGTCCGTGGAGCTGGGGGTCAGGGTCGGCGTGGTCGAAGGCGTGGACGTGGCGTTATTGGTTGCCGTCCGGGTGGCAGTAGAGGTTGTGGTGTTCGTCGGCGTATTAGTCGGTACCGCCGTGGGCGTGTCGGTCCCTGGCAGGAAGGTGTTAGTGGGCGTGGCAGTAGCCGTAGGCGTACCCGTGTTCGTGGGCGTTCCGGTGAAGGTGCCGGTGGACGTGGCGGTGACCGTGTTTGTCGGCGTATTAGTCGGTACCGCCGTGGGCGTGTCGGTCCCCGGCAGGAAGGTGTTAGTGGGCGTGGAGGAGGCTGTGCCGGTAGCCGTACTGGTGGCTGTGGGCGTGACCGTGGGTGTGTCGGTCACCAGGTTAGTGAACCCCACGCTGCCCGCAGGGCTCGTGCAGGCCGTCATCCCGGTGCCGGGCATTTCATAGTTTGAGTTTGATCCCACCAGCCAATTCCAGTTGGCGGGCGCGACAATCCCGCCAAGGGTGGTCGAGCAGACGTC
>JASHQZ010000259.1 GCA_030038835.1 candidate division FCPU426 bacterium | reverse complement strand
ACAACGCCCGCCACGCGGTCGTAGGCCATCCGCGTGGGGCCCAGTACGCCCAGGGCCCCCACCACCTGTCCCTGGTAATAATAAGGAATGTGGACGAAGGAAAAGGCCCTTAGGGCGGGTTGGGACCATTCATGCCCTATTTCCACCGCCAGGCCCGGCTTGGCCCATTGCCGTCCCAACACATGGGCCAGGGGCCGTTTTTGTTCCACCAGGCGCAGAACCTGCTCCATCATTTGGTAGTTGTGGAATTCGGGCTGCTCGGCCAGGCTGGACACGCCTTCCACGTGAATTTCGTCGCCGTCGAACTGGAGGGCGCTGTCGATGAGTTTCAAAGCCGTCTCCAGGATGGTGAGCCTGGCCCTCTTGACCGACTCCACTTCCTTCAGCAGCCCCTCGCGGATCTGGGCCAGGGTGGCGCCGGCAAAACGGGAATTCAACAGCCGCGTGATCCGGTCCACCTCCCTCAGGTCCACCGGCGTTTCCAGCCGCACCCATTCCTCCTTGACCAGCCCTTCCCCCAATGACAGGACCACCAGGATGCGGTGGGAATCCACGGCGATGATCTTAAAATGGTCCAGGGAGATTTCCTGGGGCACGTGGAAGACCGCCAGCCCGGCGAGGCGGGTCATGGCCGAGAGGATCTTGGCCGTGTGCCTCATCAGCACTTCCACTTCGTCCTTGGCCCGCTGGTATTCCTGCTCGACCTGCTGTTTTTCCTTGAGGTTCAGGGTCCGGGCCCTCATTAAGCGGTCCACGTAAAAGCGGTAGCCCTGGTCGAGCGGCACCCGTCCCGCCGAGGTATGGGGGTGGGTGAGGAATCCCTTTTTTTCCAGGTCCATCAATACGTTTCGGATGGTGGCTGAGGAAAGATCCATGCCCTCGGAGATCATCTGGGAGCCCACGGGCCTGGCCGTGGCCACGTAATGGCGGATGACCGAGGACAGGACGTTTTCTTCGCGTTCGTGCAGGGGGTCGAAAACCAAGGTTTGCCGCTCCGAATAACGGGTTTAGGGCTTCTTATAATAAGGAGGGGGAAGGCAATGTCAACGCCGGGGAGGCCTTAAGCAGGGGGTGAAAAGGCATTTTCAGCACCCTGTTAAGCGGCCAAAACTTCCAAAATTCCGTTTAAAACGAAATATCCCTTGGAAGTAACCCGGTACCGGCCTCCATTTAAGGATAAGAACCCTTCCTGGAGCAGCCGGTTGAATCGGGCCCGGGTACGGCCGGCGGTTTGGATAAACCGGTCGGCTTCGGCCTTTTCCACCCCGTCTTGGGTGCGCAGGCCCAGCATCAACTTTTCCCAGGCGCGGGTGTCCTCCGTCAGGTATTCCTCCGCAAGCACATCCTGGCGGGCGTTCACTTGCCGGATATATTCCATTAAATCGTCCCCATGACTGTGCCGGACGCTTCCCACGGTGCCCACCGCCGAAACCCCAAAACCCCAGTAGTCCTCCCCCCGCCACACGTTCCAATTGTGCCGGCAGGCCTTGCCCTCGCGGGCGAAATTGGAGACTTCGTACTGTGGGAACCCTCGCCGGGCCAGGAAACCCTGGGCCCAGGCGTATTCGTCGGCGATCAAATCCTCGGAGGGAAGGGCCAGGCCCTCAGCCACCTGCCGGGCCAGCGGCGTTCCCTCCTCCACTTGCAGGGCATAAAGCGAAAGATGTTCGGGGCTCAAGCCCACGGCCTTCTCAAGGGATTCCCGGAACATCTCCAAGGTCTGCCCCGGCAGGCCGAACATAAGGTCGAGGTTGAGGTTGTCCAAACCGGCCTTCCGGGCGTCGTGGAAAGCCTTTTCCACGCGCTCCCATTCGTGGCCGCGGCCCAGTCTCCTTAATATCTCCTTTTGGGCCGCCTGGGCGCCGAAGCTGAGGCGGTTGATGCCCAGGGAGCGGTAAGCGCGCAGTCTTTCACCCTCCACGGTTTCAGGATTGGCCTCCATGGAAATCTCAACGTCTTCAGCAAAGCCCGCCTTCTTTTGGAGCGTTCCAAGGACTTGTCCCAGCCTTTCCGGCGCCAGGAGGGAAGGCGTGCCGCCGCCGAAGTAAACGGTTTGGAGGGGCCCCCTCAAGGAGGAATCCCGGATTTCAACGCAAAGCGCGTCCACATAGGCCGCCATTTGGGATTCCCGCCCCGCGAAGGACGTGAAATCGCAATAGCTGCAGATGGAGGCGCAGAAGGGGATGTGGAGGTAGGCGTTCATACCGCAAGCCCCGCGGAATTTTCAATTCTTAATTTTAAGTTTTTAATTAAAAAAATCACTTCTCACCACAATTCAAAATTCAAAATTTAGAATTCATAATTGCTTTCTAACGGATCACCTTGAACATGCGCTGCTGGAGCGCCTGCACGTTGTCCCTGAAATTCGGGACCCCCATGGCCCCGATGATGCCCGCCGCCAGGACGCAGCACACCACGATGGTCCAAAGGTGGTTTTTCAAAAGCTCGGCCTTGGCCTGGGAATCCGCCGCTTCCGCCGGGCTGGCGGAGCGCTGGGTGGCCAGGGCCCAAACCAAGGCCGCCAGCGTGAAGGTGGCCACGGCCAGGGCCGCCAGGGCCGCGAACCCGGCGTAGCCCACGCTGTGCCAATAGATGAACCAGGCCCGGCCCTTGATGAGTTTCTCGTCCAGCTGCCCCCAATAGCGCGAGTCATAGCTGTTGTCCCGGTTGTCCCCCATCATGAAGTAATGGCCGGGCTCGACCGTGACGGGCCCGAAATTGACCTTCACCGAGTCCACGCCGTCCTCGGAAATCGCCGTCATGGGGGTCATCACGTGTTTCACGTAGGGCTCCACCTGCAGCTGCCCGTTCACGTAAAGCTGGCTGTCCTTCAATTCCACCACGTCGCCCGGGATGCCGATGCAGCGTTTGATGAAGTCCTTGGAGCGGTCCTCGGGGAACACGAAGACCACCACGTCCCTGCGCTGGGGCTTTTGGAACTCGAGGAACCGAGGCGTCTGGTTGAGGAAGGAATAGCCGTACTCGTATTTCTTCACCAGGATGTAGTCCCCCACCTGCAGGGTGTCCTCCATGGAGCCCGAGGGGATGGTGAAGGGCTGGACCCAGACGGCCTTGAGGGACAGGGCCACGGCCATGGCGATCCAGAAGGAATCCAGGGTTTCCATCATGCCCGCGACGAAGGGGTTGGCGCGGAGCTTGGGCACCCCCCGGAGGACGGCCTCCACCACCGTGAGCACCCCGAAAAGCACCCAAAGGATCGAATTCAAGTTTTCAATAATGTTCATTCGTTTCTCCCAAAACCAGTTTGAACCACAGGGTACACGGAGGACACAGAGTAAGGCTAAATTAAATTACAAATCTTTCTCTGTGCACTCTGTGCACTCTGTGACCTCTGTGGTAAAAACACCTTACTCTTCGACTTTCAACACCGCCATGAAGGCCTCCTGCGGTATTTCGACGCTGCCGATGGCCTTCATGCGCTTCTTCCCTTCCTTTTGTTTCTCCAAAAGCTTCCGCTTGCGCGTGATGTCGCCCCCGTAGCACTTGGCCAGGACGTCCTTGCGGCGCGCCCGCACCGTTTCCCGGGCGATGATCTTGCCGCCGATGGCGGCCTGGATGGGCACCTCGAAGAGCTGCTGGGGGATGATCTCCTTGAGCTTCTCCGCGATCAAGCGGCCCCGGACCTCGGCCTTGTCCCGGTGCACCATGAAGGAAAGCGCGTCCACCGGCTCCCCGTTCAAGAGGATGTCCACCTTCACCACCTCGCCCGCCTTGTATCCGATGGGCTCGTAGTCCAGGGAGGCGTAACCCTTGGTGAGGCTCTTCAGGCGGTCGAAGAAGTCCATGACCACCTCGGCCAGGGGAAGCTCGTAGGTGATGACGGCCCGGTGGGTGTCGAGGAAATGGGTGTCCTTGTGCATTCCCCGGCGCTCCTGGCAGAGCGTCATGACCGCGCCGATGTAGTCCGCGGGAACGATGATCTTGGCGTCAATGTAGGGTTCCTGGATTTCCTGTATCTGGGAGGGGTTCGGCAGTTTGGAGGGGTTGTCCACCATCTGGATTTCGCCGCTGGTCTTGGCCACCTTGTAAACCACGCTGGGGGCGGTGGCGATGAGGTTCAGGTTGTACTCCCGCTCCAGGCGCTCCTGCACGATTTCCATGTGCAAAAGGCCCAGGAAGCCGCAGCGGAACCCGAAGGACAGGGCCACCGAGGTCTCGGGCTCGTAGGAGAGCGCCGCGTCGGAGAGTTTCAGCTTGGCCAGGGCCTCCTTCAGGTCGTCGTAGTCCTCGGAGGCGACCGGGTAAAGGCCGCAGAAGACCATGGGCAGCACGTCCTTGAAGCCCGGGAGCGGCGAGGGCGTGGGGCGGCTCTCCTCCGTGACCGTATCGCCCACCTTGGCGTCGCGCACTTCCTTGATGTTGGCGGCCACGTAACCCACCTCGCCCGCCGAAAGTTTTTCGGTCTTCTCCATCTTGGGCTTGAACAC
>JASHQZ010000258.1 GCA_030038835.1 candidate division FCPU426 bacterium | reverse complement strand
TGGAGAAGGAAGAGCCCATCGTGGCCGCCGCGCTCAAGATGTTCGGCGGGAAGATCGTGGAAGTGAAAAGGAACAACCCGCAAAAGTAATTTTAATTTTAAATGTTGAATTTTTAATTGTGGATGCTTTTAAGCTATGCTTAAAAGCCACCATCATTTAAAACTTAAAATTAAGAATTCAAAATTCCACGGAGTGGTTATGCCCGACATGTTCGAGATGCTGCGCCAAGCCCAGTCCCTGAAGGAAAGGATGGGCAAGTTCCAAAAGGAACTGGAAAGCCAGTCCTTTACCGGGGTTGCCGGGAACGGGGCCGTTTCCGTGACCATCAACGGCAAGCACGAAGTCCAGAAGGTGGTCATCGATCCCAAGGCCGCTGGCGACGCGGAGAAGCTCCAGGAATGGATCCAAGCCGCGGCCAACGACGCCGGGCACCGGGTCAATGAGATGCTTAAAGCGGAAGTCTCTAAAATGACCGGCGGCCTCGGGCTGCCCGGGATGTTTTAAAGGCCGAATTTTAAATTCTTAATTTTAAATTTTGAATTGTTGTGGCTTTTAAGCGCAGTTAGCTTAAAAGCATCCCTAATTAAAAATTCAACATTCAAAATTAAGAATTCCAAGACGGGGTTTGTTTTGGCAGAGTATCCTCCATCCTTAGAGCGCCTCCTTCACGAGTTGGAGAAACTTCCCGGCGTGGGGCCCCGGTCCGCCCAACGGCTCGCCTTCCATCTCCTGAAACAGCCCCTGGAGGCCGCCAAGGCCCTTTCCACCGCGCTTTTGGAGGCCCGCACCAAGCTGCACCCCTGCCGCGACTGCTTCAACCTGACCGAGGAAACCCTCTGCCGCATCTGCGCCCAGGCTACCCGCGACCGCGCTTCCCTGCTCGTCGTGGAGGACCCCAGCGACGTGGCGGCCTTTGAGCGCACCCACGAGTACCACGGCCTCTACCACGTCTTGGGCGGCACCCTTTCCCCCCTGGAGGGCCGCGGCCCGCAGGACTTGACCCTGGACGCCTTGGTGGCGCGGGTCCAAAAGGACGGAGGATTCAAGGAAGTGATCGTTGCCACCGATCCAACGGTGGAGGGGGATTCCACCGGCCTCTACATCCAGCAGCTCTTGAAAGGGATGCCTGTTCATGGTGAGCCGGGTCGAACCATCAAGGTTTCCCGCCTGGCGCGGGGCCTGCCTTCCGGCGGCGACGTGGAATACGCGGACGAAACGACGCTCCTTAAAGCTTTGGAGGGGCGCCGGGAACTATGAGAAAAGCCGCCCTTCTTTTACCCTTGTTCGCGGTTCTTTCGCCTTATCCGCTCTTGGGGCAAACCGCGGTTCTTCCGGATGATCCGTCGATCCAGTATTCGGGACGCGTGGACCTCTCCAACCCCAAGGAGGCCCGGTTCGATTGGCCCGGGGTCTCGATGACCGTCCGGTTCAAGGGCCCTTCCATCGGGTTCCTTTTGGAGGACGGCAACAATAACTTCGCGGTTTACGCGGACGGCCAGCCGTCCACGGTTTGGGCCACCGAGCCCGACAAGGACCTTTATTCCCTGTCCGGCCTTTCCGACGGGGAGCACGTGGTGCGCGTGGTCAAACGCACCGAGGCGCTTTTCGGCATCACCCTTTTCAAGGGCCTGGTCCTTCAACCCGGGTCCCAATTGCTCCGCCCGCCCCCCAAACCCCTCCGGAGGATCGAATTCGTGGGCGATTCCATCGTTTGCGGTTACGGCGACGAGGCCGCCACGCTCAAATGCGACAGCTTGCGCCCCTATGAAAACGTGGACAAGGCTTTCGGGGCCGACGCGGCCATGGACCTCAACGCCGAGGCCGTCTTCGTGGCCTATTCAGGCAAGGGCGTGGTGCGCAACTACGGCGACAAGAACCGCAGGTCCCCCGACCCCTTCCCGCCCCTTTATGGCCGGACCCTCTGCCACGACCCGCGAAGTTCCTGGGATTTTTCCCAATGGGTCCCGGACGCGGTGGTGGTCCACCTGGGGAACAACGATTTTTCCACTGAGCCCCACGCCGACCCCCAGGACTACGTTAAAAATTACGTCCGGTTCTTGGAAGCCATCCACCGCGACTACCCGAACGCCGCCCTGTATTGCATGTGCCCGGCCGGTTGGCCGAACCACCGGCCCTGGGTGGAAAAGGTCGTTCAAAAACTCAACGATGCGGGCGACCCCAAGGTTTACCTCGTGGACTACCCGGATGTCCCGGACTCGGAGCTGGGCTGCAATTACCATCCGAACGTCCTGGCCCAACGCGGATTGGCCGACGCCTTGGTTCCGGTCATCCGCAAAACGCTGGGCTGGTAGTCCCCTTTTTTTGCCGCCACCCGGGAAAAAGTGTCGGATCTCAAAAAAATATTTTTCGAAATCCCTTATTTTCCGCTGCAACCCGCGTCTCCCCTTCTTTCGTCCTATCAGCGAAGGCCGGAATAAGGCCTCAAAGGAGACAACCATGAAAAAGCTAACGTTGATTTTGGGATTGCTGGTTTTGCTGGGCTCCACCGCGGTGGCCTCCGCCGTGGAGGTCGTCGTGGCCGCTCCCGGCCCTCCGGTGGCCGCCGCGGTGGCGTTCCCGGGGTTCCGGGTCGTTTACGGCATGCCCGGCGTCTATTGCTGGTACGGCGGGCATTACTACAGCCGGGTGGCCTGGGCCCGTTTTTGCCGCCTGCGCCCCTATCGCTACGCTTACCGCTACCGCCACGGATATGGGCGGTTTTGAGGGAACCACCCGGGGGCGGGGAACCGTCCCCTTGGGTTGCCCAAGGCGGTTGGCGGGTTCCCCGCCAACCGTCTTTTTTATTCTCGATCGCCGCGGAGGATCGTTGATAAAATTCCGTAGGTTTCCGGGCCAACCGCCCTCCTTTTTTCGGCCGGAGGCCTTTTCCCATTCCTTTAAAACCCAAGGAACCGTTTGAA
>JASHQZ010000257.1 GCA_030038835.1 candidate division FCPU426 bacterium | reverse complement strand
TTCGGTTCCCATTCCAGATACCAATCCACGAAAGACTTCAAACCATCGTGGATATGGGTCTTGGGCGCGTAACCGGTTTTCTGGACCAGGCTCTCGATGTCGGCGGCCGTCTCCAGCATGTCTCCCGGCTGGAGGGGCAGGAACTGCATGACGGCCTTTTGGCCCAAAAGGTTCTCCAAGTGGCCGATGAATTCCATGAGGGGGACGGGGTGGTTGTTCCCGATGTTGAACAACTGGTAAGGGGGCTTCTCCCCTGTCGGCGGCAGGTTCATGATCCGTACCACCCCTTCGATGATGTCGTCCACATAGGTGAAATCCCGAAGCATGTCCCCGTGGTTGAACACCTTGATCTCCTTTCCGGAGCGGATGGCCTTCGTGAAAAGGAAGTAGGACATGTCGGGTCTCCCCCAGGGGCCGTAAACCGTGAAGAAGCGCAGGCCCGTCACGGGGATGCCGAAGAGGTGGCTGTAGGAATAGGCCATCAGTTCGTTGGCGCGCTTGGTGGCCGCGTAAAAACTCAAGGGATGGTCCGCTCGGTCCTCCACCGAAAAGGGCACGCTGTTGTTGGCGCCGTAAACCGAGCTGGAGGAAGCGTAAACCAGGTGGCGGACCTTCAGGGCCCGTGCGGCTTCCAGGATGTTGACGAAAGCCGTCAGGTTGCTGTCCACGTAGGCTTGGGGATTTTCGAGGGAGTACCGCACGCCCGCCTGCGCCGCCAGGTGCAAGATCGCTTCCGGTCTTTGGCTTTGGACCAGGTCCTGGGCGGCCGGCCGCTCGGCCAAATCCTGTCGGAAGAACTTGAACGCGGGATCGCCTTGCAGCCGCCGGAGGCGTTCCTGTTTGATCCGCACGTCATAGTAGGCGTTCAAGCTGTCCACGCCCAGGACTTCGTGTCCTTCCCTGAGAAGGCGCAAGCAGAGGTGAAAGCCGATGAAGCCCGCCGCCCCGGTGACCAAGACGCGCATTCAGTGGCTCCCTTTCAAAGGTGTTTTCAAACCGGACCCGCCGGATCGGTGGCGGTCGTCTTGCCCGCCAGCCCCGTCATAAGGTCGATCAAGGCCGCCAGGTGCTTTTCGGGGGTGTGGTCTCGAAGGTATCTTTCCCTGGCGCCGCGCGACATGGCCGCGACCCACGCCGGATCGGCGGCCCCTTCCAGGGCCTGAGCGAGGGCCTTCTCGTCCCCGGGCGGCACCAAACGGCCGTTCACGCCATCCTCCACCAATTCCGTCATGCTGCCGATGGCCGAAACAATGACGGGTTTTCCCGCGGACATGGCCTCTAGGATGGAATTGGGCATGTTCTCGAACCAAAGTACGGGGTGGACCACGCAGGCGCATCCCCGCAGGGCCTCCCAAAGGGCTTCCCCCTTCAATTCACCGTCCATGGCAACAAGGGGGCGGTGGGCGTCATCCAACAGGGCGAGCAGGTGGTCCCGGTAATCCGGCTCCACGTCACCCACCAGCCTCAATCCCAAGGCTGGATGGGGGATCCGGTTGAAGGCTTTCACCAGGACTTCTACCCCCTTGGCGGGGACGAGGGCCCCGAAATAAAGGGCGTAAGCCTTGCCGGACGGGGATGACCAACCCTCCCGGAATAGATCCTCAGTAAAGGTCGGCAGATGCAAAACCTTGGATTTGGGAAAGGGGCCATGCTGGATGAGCGTTTCCCTCATGAACCGGGAGGGACAGATGAAGTAATCCACGTGCCGGTAATCCTTCCGCCAGCGGTTGAAAAGGATCTGGAGGGTCCGTAGAGCTGAGGCCATCCGCGATCCATGGACGCATTTATATCGGATGGCCGACCAGGGCCGGGTGAGGCATTCGTCGCAGGATTGATTGTCGCGAAAAAAAAAGTAACTGGCGCAGAACATGTGGTAGTCCGAAAGCCGGTATAGAACGGGCAGCCCGAATTCCTCCTTGATGATCCGCAGGATTCGGGGGAGAAAGGTGAAGGACAAATAAATGGTATAAACCAAATCGGGTTTCGTGTCCCGAAGAATGGCCCTGAGTTTCCCGTCGACTTCCGGGTTCCGGAACATCTTGACGGTCGCCCTGATCTTGGCGGCCGTGGACAGCCTCATGTCCTTCACCAAGAAGGGGCCGCGGCCCGTGATGGGTTCGGGGAAATAGGAACGATAGGGCGTTTCTTCGGTTGCCTCATATTGAAATGAAAAAGGGATCACCGTGTGGCCCGCTTTTTCCAGGCCCCCTTTGACGTTGAAAAAATACCGCTCCGAACCGCGGTATTTGAAATAGCGGTTGTTGACTATCAATATTTTCATGGCGGTTGAATACCTTTTTCAGCCTGTCTAAAAAGCTCGTTCCGGGAAAACTCAGTGGCATTGGAAATGCGGAGCGCTACTGGTTTGTCAGACGGTTGCGAATAGGCGTTTCAAGAACGGAAATTTTCTCCCGTGATGAATTTGAATGAAAAAGCCGCTATCAAATGACGTGGTCCGTCGCTTAGCATCCCGTCGAGCCATTAAACCGGCACAGGGCTCAACGGCCAAAGGCAATGTCATTTAAAGGTCGGATGATTATCCCAAAAGACCCTTCCTTCAACTTTAAAATTTCCCTCAAAGCTCGTACCGCTTTAGTTCATCCAGGTCCTTCGAGTGTATCCCGGAAGCGTTAAACTTCTCGAAGGGTCCGATCAATTGGGGCCGGGGCCAGTTATCGATGCCGATCCAATGTAAAGCCACCCGACCCAAGCTGCCCCAGAATTTGATTATTTGCCACCAAAAAAGGGGACTTGACGGGAAAAAAGGTGGTGTGGAATTGTTCGGGTAAGGTGCCACCCGGATCCCCGAACCCAACAGGTAAAGGCGGGCGAGGAAAAGGGCGCGGGGTTCGTGGTCCCAGTCGCAGA
>JASHQZ010000256.1 GCA_030038835.1 candidate division FCPU426 bacterium | reverse complement strand
TCGCGGGAGGCCCCGCCTAGAAGCTGGTAAAGCGGCCGGTTGACCGACTTGCCCAGGATGTCCCAGAGGGCCGTATCAATGGCCGCGATGGAGGTCATGGTGACCGGGCCTCGGCGCCAATAGGCGCCCTTATAGAAATATTGCCAGGTGTCTTCGATGTTGCGGGCGTCCCGGCCGATGAGGCAAGGGATGAGGTGGTCCTTGAGGTAGCTGGCCACCGAGAGTTCGCGGCCGTTGAGTGTGGCGTCGCCCAGGCCGTAAAGGCCGTCCTCGGTGGTGATCTTAAGAGTCACGAAATTGCGTCCAGGGCCGCAGACAACGACTTTGGCGTCGGTGATTTTCAAGAAGGCCTCTTTTAAAGCGGATTGCGTCCGGTATACCATCCGGGAAACAGGCCCGTCAACAAGGGGTCCCGGAAGCTGCGGGGTTTTATGCTATCCTGGCGCCGCCGCCACCCCGACAACAGGACAGCTTATGGCGTTAAAAGTGAAGCCCAAAAGCGAAGCCGAGTTCGACCTGCTCGCCCTGGGCGAATGCATGATCCGATTAAGCCCGCCCGGCCACCAGCGCATTGAGCTGACTCCGGTTTTTGAGGCCTATGCGGGCGGCGCCGAGTACAACGTGGCCTATGCCCTCGCCCGTTTCGGACTGAAGACTTCTTGGGTTTCCCGCCTGGTGCAAAATCCCTTGGGTGCCTTTATCCGTAACCATGCCCAGGCCAGCGGCATGGATTTAAGCGAGGTCGTCTGGGTTCCTTATGACGGTGTGGGTGCGGTGGACCGGATCGGCTTGAACTTCACTGAAGTGGGGCTAGGGCCCCGTCCCAGCGTGACCCTTTACGACCGGGGTCACAGCGCCGTTTCCCACCTGAAACCCGGCGAGGTGGATTGGAAGCACCTCTTTACCCGGCGCAAGGCCCGCTGGTTTCATACCGGGGGTATCTTTGCTGCCCTGGGCGCCAACTGCGCCCAGGTGGCCCTGGAGGCCATGCAAGCGGCCCGCGAGTCCGGCGCCATCGTCAGTTACGACCTCAACTTCCGCAGCAAGCTCTGGTCCAGCCGGCAGGCCATCGAGACAACCGCCAAGCTGGTTCCCCATATGGATATCCTTATCGGCAACGAGGAGGATTTCCAAAAGGTGCTGGGCTTTGAGGTGGAAGGCGCGGATGCAGCCTTGAGGCACCTGCCCGTGGAAGGCTACCAGCGGATGGTCGAAAAGGTCGTCAAGGCCCACCCCCATCTGAAGGCCGTTGGAACCACCCTGCGCGAGGCGGTAAGTGGCGGAATCAACCATTGGTCCGCCATCCTTTGGCTGGACGGCCAGTTTTACCGTTCGAAGCGCTACGAGAACCTGGAAATCGAGGACCGGGTGGGAGGCGGCGACGGTTTTTGCAGCGGCATGGCCTACGGTTTTCTGAACGGCCTCACGGCCCAGGATTGCGTGGAGATGGGGGCGGCCCACGGTGCCCTGGTACAGGGTACCCGGGGCGACACCAGCATGGCGACCCTGGAGGAAGTGAAGCACGTGATGGGTGGCGGCAGCGCGAGAATTCAGCGTTAACCAAGGCAAAGGCTATTGAACCACCAAGGCACTAAGGGCACCAAGAAAAACGAAAGGCATAAATTCTTCCCCAAAGAGAGATTTTATCTTTGTATTTCTTGGTGCCCTTAGTGCCTTGGTGGTTCAAATTGTTTTTTCTTTAATTCTTTTTGTTAAGGAGACTTATGGCCCGGTTCGACCGTTTGAAGGTTTTGAATACCATCCTGGAAACAGGACTAGTTCCGCTCTTTTATGAGGCCCAGCTGGAGACGGCCCAGAAAATCCTGAAAGCCCTGTACGACGGCGGCGCTAGGGTTACGGAATTCACCAATCGGGGTGACGGGGCCATTGACGTCTTCACCCCGCTGGCCGAATTCGTCGCTTCGTCCTGCCCTTCCCTGGCCCTGGGGGTTGGCTCCATTGTGGATGCCCCCACCGCCGCCCTTTACCTGGCTCACGGCGCCAATTTCGTGGTGGGTCCTAGCCTGAACCCCGAGGTGGCCAGGCTCTGTAACCGGCGTAAAACCGCCTATGTACCCGGCTGCGGATCCGTAAGCGAAATTTCGCAAGCCGAGGAGCTGGGCGCGGAAATCATCAAGATTTTCCCTGGAAACGCGGTAGGGGGGCCGCCCTTCGTGAAGGCCGTGCTGGGTCCCATGCCCTGGAGCCGCTTGATGCCGACAGGCGTGGAAGCCAACCCGGAAAGTATTCAAGGATGGATCAAGGCGGGAGCCGCCTGTGTGGGCCTGGGGAGCGGGCTCATCCGCCCGGATTGGGTCAAGGCTGGAAAGTTCAACGAGATCAGCGACCTGACCCAGCAGGTTTTGGGCTGGATCGTGGAAGCCCGGAAAAAATAATTTCTCTCTCAGATCAAACTATCCCAAAAGTTCTTAAGGTCTTGGGCTAGCGGGTCTTCAAAAGACATCCTCTTCCCGTCAGCCGGATGCGGGAACTCCAGCTTGAACGCATGCAGGGCCGCCCGGGGCAAGAGCACCCTTTCCTTCAACCAATCGTCCCAATCGTTTTCGTAATAATGCAGGAAGGTCTCGTCATTCCCGGAATAAAGCTTGTCCCCCACAATGGGGAAGCCAAAGTGTTCCAAGTGCACGCGGATTTGGTGGGTGCGGCCGGTCAGGGGGCGGACCTGGACGAGTGAAAAATCCCTTTTCGTTTCCAAAAGCTCAAATTCGGTGACCGAATCATACCCGTCTTCTTCCATGACCGCCAGCTTCATGCGGATTTCACTTCCCTTCTTGGGCCCAATGGGGGCATCCACAGTCGTTTGGCCCGGGGGGAAAAACCCAAATACAAGGGCCCGGTAGGTTTTTTGCACCTCCCGGGTGCGCCATTGGTTTTGTAGTTTCTTGAGATACTTCGGGTCTTTCACCAAGGCTAAAAGGCCGCTGGTTTCCGAATCCAGCCGGTGAACCAGGTGGAAATCGCGGGCCTCGGGTCGGTCCTGACGCAAGAGGTACATCAGCGTGTTTTGGAAATAGGCACCGATGGCATGCACCGGCAGGGGCGCGGGTTTGGAGACCACCAATAGTTGGTCGTCCTCGTAGACCACCCGGTAATGGGGATTAACGGGGGGCTCTTCCCAGGTATTCGTGGTATAGGCCACCTCATCCCCGGCGCGAAGGGGTTGGTTTTCGGACGGGGCAAGGCCGTTCACCTTGATCCTTCCCTCGGCGATCTTAATCGCCCACTCCTCGGCCGAATGGTAGGAAAAACGCTTTGCCAGGAACTCCACCAATGTCTGGGAGCTTTTTTGGCCCAAACGCGTCACAAGGGTGATAGGTTTATGGATAATGGTGAGTTTCTTTTCCATATTTAAAGTTCGCGGTAAAATCCCAATGTCTTATTTCACCTTCAATCAAAACGGGAGGACCTTATGATGGAAAGCCAGTTTGAACCCCTTTTATTGCAGCTCCAAACCCTGTCCCAAAAATATGCCCTTGGAAAGATCGGCCGGCGAAAGCTGGACTCCCAAATCAAGTCGCTTCAAGAAGAACTTTCCACCGAGGTCTTTTCCAAAATCCTTTACGAACAGCGCCGCAAGGCCTTTTATCAAGGTATTATCGTAGGACCGCTTTTTCTGGCGGCTTTCTATTTTTTGGCCAAATTTCTTCACGTGGTAACTCACGCCCTCGACCTCTGATAAAGGCCGCAAGAGCAAAGATAATTACAACATTGATTGAGGATCAAGATCTACGACCCTAAAAACTCCCGCCGGGGTTTCCAAGCCCGAATCCAGCGATTGGAGAAGCTGGCGGATCGCTTGCGGCTTGGCGGCTTTTAATAATACCTGGAACCGGTAATGGCCCCTCAACTTGAAGATGCCGGCCGGGGCCGGGCCCACGACCCGCACTCCGTATTTTCCCGCATCCCTCCTTAGTTTCTCGGCCGCCTTTTCAGAGGCCCTATGCGCCTTTTTCTCATCCTTCGCCCGGTAAATTAAAAGCCCCAACTTGCAAAAGGGGGGATACTCCAGGTCCTTGCGCAGTTCCAATTCCCTTTCCCAAAAGCCTTGAGTGTCGTGTCGCGCGGCGGAGACGATGCTGAGATGGTCCGGGTGGAAGGTTTGCAGGTAGATGGTACCCTCTTTTTCCCCGCGGCCCGCACGGCCCGCCACTTGCACCAAAAGCTGGAAGACCCTTTCGGAGGCCCGGAAATCCGGCAACGCCAGGCCCACATCCGCTCCAACGATGCCCACCAGGGTGACTCCGGGAAAGTCGTGTCCCTTGGCGATCATCTGGGTGCCCACCAAAAGGTCGGTCTCGTGCTTGCGGAACCGGTCCAGGATTTCATCGTGGCTCCCGGCCTTGCGGGTGGTATCCAGGTCCATGCGGGCAATGCGGGCCTTGGGAAACTTCGCCTTGAGTTCCTCCTCCACCTTTTCCGTTCCCAAACCCACTTGCTGGATGGGGCCGTCCTTGCAGGCGTCGCATTTTTCGGGGATCGGTCCCTGCCAATTGCAGTAGTGGCACAACAGCGTAGGCCGGGCGCCCCGATGGAGCGTGACCGGTATCGAACAATGGGGGCAATGCACCTGCTCCCCGCACTTCATGCAGAGGGTCAGGGTGCTGAACCCTCGCCGGTTGAGGAACAACAGGGCCTGTTCCTTCTTGTCCAGGGTTCCCCGGATGGCTTCTTCCAGGGCCAGGGATAGGACAGGCCTGTCTTCCTGTCGGACGTTCCATTCTTGCCTCAAATCCACCACCTTGATCCGGGGCAAGGGGCGGCGGTTCACCCTTTCGGGCAGCGAAAGCAGGGTGTATTTGCCCGACCGCGCGTTCTGGACGGATTCCAGGGAGGGGGTGGCACTGCCCAAAACCGCCACGGCCTTGTTGACCTGGGCCCGTTTGACCGCGGCGTCGCGGGCTTGGTACCGGGGGGAATCCTCCTGCTTGTAGGAGGACTCGTGCTCCTCGTCCACCACAATAAGACCGAGGTTTTTAGTCGGCGCAAAAAGGGCGGACCGGGCCCCCACGACTACCCTGGCCTCGCCCAGGGCGATCCTCTGCCACTCATAGGTGCGCTGGGCCGTGGAAAGCCGGCTGTGCAGGACCGCCACCCGGTCCCCGAAGCGGCCCGTGAACCGCTCCACGGTTTGGGGCGTCAGGGCGATTTCGGGGATCAACACGATGGCTTGTTTCCCCTGGGCCAGGACCTCAGAAATAGCGCGCAGATAAACTTCAGTTTTCCCGGAACCCGTAACACCGTGTAAAAGGAACGTTTGGAAGGTGGAAGGGTTTAAAGGTTTAAGGATCGCATTCAGGGCGGCTTGTTGCTGGGGATGTAGATTGGGAGCTTTTCCCTCTTCCCTGGTTTTGGGGGTATTCCTAGTCCGTGAAACATCAGGTGCGCTCCCCAGCCTTAAAATTCCAAGGGACCCCTGTTTCAAGGCTTCGGCCAGGGCCTGAGTTCGGGCCGTCAGGGGTATCTTACCCGCCTTCAGGCTTTCAACATTGACTCCCTTCAATTTCCCGGCCTTTTCCAGGAGGGCTCTTACCCTATCCAAGTCCGCCTGCTCCGTGAGTTGAAGGAACGCCCTTGGATTCTTTCGGTACCCTGTCGGTAGCATGGCGAAATAAGCCTCCCCCAGGGAACAATAGTAGTAATCGGCCATCCATTTGCCTAATTCCAGGAGGTCCGGCGGGAGGGAGGGTTCGGCATCCAGCAGGGAGTCAATGGGTTTTATGCCCCGGGCATCAACTAGGGTTTGATGGGCCAACCCGGTGACCATTCCAACCGTTTGCCGGCGTCCGAAGGAGACCGAGCAGCGCATGCCGCAGGAAACCAGGCCTTCCATGGCGTGGGGTATTCGGTAGGTGAAAACCTGTTTAAGCGG
>JASHQZ010000255.1 GCA_030038835.1 candidate division FCPU426 bacterium | reverse complement strand
TCTATGTACTCCGTGGTTAAAATTGCCTTCAATAAAACGTCTTGGAAAATTCCTCGATGGCGGCGGTCAATTGGGTCTTGGTGTCGTCCGGGAGGTCATTCTTGGCCTTGATGTCCTTCAGAACCTCGGGATGCTTGGACTTCAGGAAGGACAAGAGGCCGGATTCGAAGGCCTTTACCTTGTCCAGCGGCAGCGGGTCCAGGTAGCCGTTGTTGCCCGCGAAGATGGAAACCACCTGCTCCTCCATTTCCATGGGCGAGTATTGGGGTTGTTTCAAGAGCTCCACCAGCCGCGCGCCGCGGTTCAGCTGGGCCATGGAGGCCTTGTCCAGCTCAGCGCCGAATTGGGCGAAGGCCGCCAGTTCGTTGTATTGGGCCATGTCGAGCTTGAGCTTCCCCGCTACCTTCTTGGTGGCCTTGGTTTGGGCGTTTCCGCCCACGCGGGAAACCGAGATGCCCACGTTGATGGCAGGCCGGATTCCGGAATAGAAAAGGTTCGACTCCAGGAAAATCTGGCCGTCGGTGATGGAAATAACGTTGGTGGGGATATAGGCCGTCACGTCCCCGGCTTGGGTCTCGATGATGGGAAGGGCCGTCAAGGACCCCCCACCCAATTTTTCGTTCAACTTGCAGGCGCGTTCCAAAAGACGCGAGTGCAGGTAGAAAACGTCGCCTGGGTAGGCTTCACGGCCCGGCGGGCGGCGCAGCAATAGGGACAATTCGCGATAAGCCACGGCCTGCTTGGACAGGTCGTCGTAAACCACCAGGGTATGACCGCCGTTGTAGGTGAATTCCTCGGCCATGGCGCATCCGGCGTAGGGCGCGATGTATTGCAGCGGCGCCGGGTCGGAGGCCGTGGCGGAAACGATGATGCAATAGCCGAGCGCGCCGCGCTCCTCCAGCGTGCGCACCACCTGGGCCACGGTGGACTGTTTTTGACCGATGGCCACGTAAACGCAGGTGACGTTCTTGCCCTTGAGATTGAGGATCGCGTCGATGGCCACCGCGGTTTTGCCGGTCTGACGGTCGCCGATGATGAGCTCACGCTGTCCCCGGCCGATGGGGATCATGCAGTCGATGGCCTTGATACCGGTCTGAAGGGGTTCCTTGACCGGCTGGCGCTGCACCACGCCGGGCGCCTTGATTTCCAGGCGGCGCGTTGCGGAGGCCTTGAGGGGGCCCTTCCCGTCCAGGGGAATTCCTAGGGGGCTGACCACTCGGCCCAAGAGTTCCTTTCCCGTTGGCACTTCGGCGATACGGCCGGTCAGGTGCACCGCGTCGCCTTCATGGACGTTTCGGGTCTCGCCCATCAGGACCGCGCCCACCACGTCGGTTTCCAGGTTAAAGGCGATGCCGTAAACCTCGTTGGGAAACTTCAACAGTTCCCCCGCCATAGCGTTCCTCAAGCCGTAAATGACGGCCACGCCGTCGCCTACCTTCAATACCTCCCCAACTTCGGTGAGTTCAGCGCCCGTCTTGAAATCCTCGATACGGGATTTGAGGACCTTGGTCACTTCATCCGCTTGAATCGCCATGCCGCTCCTCCAAAAAACGTTAGATGTAAAATGGCCGAAGTTTCCGCTTGGCGGAAACCACATTCATTCAAAATTTAAAATTCAGAATTCAAAATTGCCTTTCAAACTACTCGATCTCAACCTTCACGAGTCTTTGTTTCATGCGTTCCAGTTGGCCCAGTACGCTCCCATCCATGCGCTGGTCGCCTAGGTACACCATCATGCCGCCGATAAGGCCGGGTTTGACTTCCTCCCGCAGTTCCACCGAAACCGTCAACATCTGGGAAATCTTGTCGGCGAGGCTTTGTTTTTGGGCGGCCGTCAGGGGTATGGCGGTCAGGACCCGGGCCACGATCTTCCCCCTCATTCCATAGAGGAGCTTTTCATAATGATCCGCCACCGCCCCCAAGTGTTTGATGCGTTTTTTCACGATGAGGAGCATGAGGAAGTTTTCCATGGTCGTGGACAATTTTTTTCCTAAAAAACCCTGCAAAGCCGACAGTTTCTCGCCCGCCTTGACACGGGGATGCTCCAGGGTGTTTTTCAAGTCCGCGTTGGATTCCACGGTTTTCTGGATGGATTGGATTTCGGCCCCGATGGCGTCCACGGTCTTTTGCTCCCGGGCCACCTGCAAGAGGGCTACGGCGTATTTTTCAGCGATGGCGGATTCCATAGTGACTCCAGCAAATGTCTTTAATTCTTGCGGGCGTCCAGTTCCTTGACGCCTTCCTGAACCAGCCGATCCTGGGCCTTGGCATCCACTGAAGCGCGCAAGATTTTCTCCGCGATGGCCACCGCCAGGGCGCCCACTTCCTTTTGGAGGGACTGGGTGACTTCATGGCGCTCGCTCTCGATGGCCTTGCGGGCGTCGGAAAGGATGAGTTCGGCTTCCTTACGGGCAGCCTGGATGACTTCATCGCGGCTTTTAGCGGCTTCCTGGCGCGTGCGTTGCAGGATGTCGGCGGTGTTTTGCTCCAGTTCCTTCACTTTTTTCTCGAACTCCACCTTGAGGGTCTCCGCGTCCTTTTGGCGTTTTTCCGCGGTGGCCAACTGGTCCTCGATGCGCTTTTGCCGGTCCGACATCCACTTCCTTAGATAAGGAAGGAAGATCTTTGCGGAGAGCCACATTCCCAGGAGGAAAGTGGCCAATTGAAGCAAGAAAACGTTCAAGTCAAATTCCATGGTTTCTCTTTTCTTAACCCCTGGCCAACCGGCACCAACAGGGGTAAAGTCCTGAAGTTCATGGGCGCAACCCCGGTTATAGCGCCCGATCCCTTAACTCGGAAAATCTTGATCAATCTAATGAAGATTTTACGAGTAAGGGACGGATGTCCTTGGATGGCTTTCGGCCCCCAAAGGAAATTTTACTTCACCCAACGAACAAGCTTTTGAAGGGGTTGGCGTAAATCAAAATCATCGCCACCGCCAAGGCGTATATACAAAGCGACTCGATGAAAGCCAATCCGATGAACATGTTGGTTTGGATGGTGCCCACCATTTCGGGCTGGCGCGCCATGGCTTCCAAAGCCTTGCCCACGGCCATGCCTTGGCCTACGCCAGCGCCGATAGCGCCCAGGCCGATGGCCAAGCCTGCTCCCAGAACTGTCATGCCGAAAAACCAAACGCTTCCCTCGGCCGCCTTCGGGGCCGCAGCCTGCGCCCAAACCGCGCCGTTAAGGCCAGCGAAAACCAACGTCAAGAACAAAGCCTTCCAATGCCTTTTCATGACCGACTCCTTAACTGAATTGTTTTAAGAATCCCGGGGAACAAGCGGGGGCAGGCCCCCGGGAATCCCGCTTGCGCGGGAACTTCGAAATCAGCCGTGGGCCCCCTCGGCCTCCGAGAGTTCCTCATGACCGTCGTGCTCCTCGATCGCCCCGCCAATGTAGACCATAGACAGGAACATGAACACGAAGGCCTGGATAAAAGACACAAAAACTCCCAAGACCACGATCAATACCCGCAGGAGAAAAGGAAGCACGGAAAAAGCCTTGAAGGGGGTGGCCACATCCCAAAGGATCATGACCAGGAGCACCGAGACCGCCAGGATCTTTTCCTTGCCCATGATGTTGCCGAACAACCGCATGGTCAGGGAAACAGGCCTTACCAACTCGCCCACCAAGTGGATGGCGGGCATCATGATCAGCAGTCCCGCGGAAATGATTTTCATCATGATTTTCAGCCAGAGGGGCGACTTGGGATCGATCGGGATGGGCGGTGGCAGGAAATGAGCGAGGTATTTGAAAAGGCCCTTCTCCTTGATGCCCCAGGCATGGGTGGCCAGGAAAACAATCAGAGCCATGCCCACATTCACGTCGACCCGGCTGGTTGGCGACATCATGCCGGGGATCAATCCCATCAGGTTGCTGAAGAAAATGAAGAGGAACAGGTAAAAGAAAAGGGGGAAAAAGAAATCACTGTGGCGGCCAACCAGGGGTTCAGCCAGGCCCTGGACAAAATCTACAATAAGCTCAAAAAAGTTTTGGAGACCGATGGGCACCGTCCGCAGGTTGCCGCGGACCATCAGGAACAACGTTAAAAGCAGTAACGTGACGAACCAAGAAATCGTGACAGTGTTGAGGGCATTTTCAAATCCAAAAAAATGAAATGGAATATAAATAGGGCTTTCGGCTTGCTCCATTGAAACAACCTTCCTGGCATCGGTTTAATTTTGGAAATGAAGGAAAGGCATTGAACACGCTTTAACGAAAAAACTTTATGAAAAGTTCATAAAACGGGGGTAGTCTAATGACTTCGACCCTTTTGGTCAACCCTCAACCCAAAATGCCGGGCCCAGTTCGTTTACGTATCCTTGGAACTTTTCGGAGTGGAAACGGACCGCCATCCCACCCAACCAAGAACCATGAGGAACCAAAGGTAAGTTCCGGCCGCGCCCAAAAGGCAAAAAATGGAAATTCGCAGGAGAAACCAGCAAAGGGCGGCAAAAAGAAGCCACCGCAGAAGATTCCAAAACCAAAAAACCGTTTGTTTTTTATCCCCCCTGGACAAAACCTTCGTTGTCAGGACATGCAAGCCGTAAAGGTTCAAAATAGTAAGGAAGCTTCCCAACAAAAATCCCAGGGCCAGTTCCTTCCTTTGCAGGGAAAAAGCGGCGGCAGAAGCCGCTACCCCGCCGCCAAGGGTCGCCAGGACAACCTTGGCAATCCAAACCGGCGGGGAATGGGCCGGCAAACCTTTCTCTTGGAGGCGATGGGGCACCGGGGAGGTCATGGAGCGGGCGGCTTCTTGGAGTCCCGGTCGAGGGACCTCACGGCCTCCAACAGGCCGAAGTAACCGGCAATAACGCCAAAAAAGAATCCCGCCATGATCGTCCAATCCCCCCAATGGAAAAACCTCTTGAGACACCAGCCCAAAAACATCCCTACAAAGGTGGAGAGGACGAATTGGATTCCGAGGGTTGAGAGTCGTAGGAGATTGGCGCTGGCGGATAGTCTTCCCTTATCCATTGTCCGTCCTTTTCGATGTGAAACGCGGCCTTGATGTAGACGTCCTCGTTCGGCAACAGGACCTCCACCCGGGGGCGGTCCTCTTTCACGATGACCAATCCCAAACCGCAGTCGTCCCGGATGTCCCGGGGCCGTGGTATTAGTTTAAACCGCATCCGTTTGTTTTTAAGTATGGATTCCGCGTGCATGGTTTCGTGGGTCGTGTGGAAAAGGAGGACGAAGTGTTTTTCCGTCAAAGCCAGGCGGGCCGTCGAACCTTGGGGGGGCACGGAAGTCTCCTTGGCCTTGGGACGGTCCGGGGCCGCTCAGGTGGGCCCGGGTAAATTGAAATCCGTTGGCGAGAGATTCTCGAGGAATTTCTTGAACTCACTCATTTCTTCCTTGTACTTTTCCTTATCCACGATCGTGGCGTTCACCACTACTTTTTCCGCCACGAATATGGGCGAATTGGTCCGCAGGGCCAGGGCGATGGCGTCCGAGGGCCGGGCATCCACCTCCAGCTTTTCCCTCGAGTCGGGTGCCTCCAGGAACAATCGCGCGAAAAAGGTGTTTTGGTGGAGGTCGTTGACTAGCACCTTGGTCAGCTTGGCGCCCAGGGTCTCAATGATGTTTTTCAAAAGATCATGGGTCATGGGCCGGGGAATGGCCTGCTCCTGGAGTTGGATGAAAATGGCTGTGGCCTCCGCCACCCCGATGGGGATGGGCAGGTACCGCTTTTCCTCCTCATCCGTCAGGATGACCATGGGGATTTTGAGCCCCGGGTCCACCGCGATGCCCCGCACTTTCATTTCGATCATGGCTTGTTGGTCCCGGGGAAATTAAAATCGGTCGGAGAGAGATTCTCAAGGAATTTCTTGAATTCGTTCATCTCTTCCTTGCATTTGTCCTTGTCCACGATGATGGCCCCGGGCGATACCACCACCTTCTCAGCCACGTAAATCGGCGAACCGGCGCGGAGGGCCAAGGCAATGGCGTCGGAGGGACGGGCGTCCACGTCCACCTTTTCCCCCGTGGCCGGGATTTCCAGGAAAACGCGGGCGAAAAAGATGCTCTGGTTGATGTCGCTGACCAGCACCTTGGAAACCTTGGCTCCCAATGCGTCGATGACGCTCTTTAAGAGGTCGTGGCTCATGGGGCGGGCGATGGACTGGTCGCTCAGTTTCAGGAAGATAGCCGTGGCTTCGGCCACGCCGATCCAAATGGGCAAATACCGCTTTTCTTCCTCGTCGGTCAGGATCACCGCGGGTTGTTTATCGGCGGGATTGATGGCGATGCCCTGCACCTTCATTTCAATCATGGCTCCAACTCCGTCAAAGGGGCTTCTCCCGCTTATTGTGGGAAGTGCTTGTCACTTATTTCAAGGGCAGGGTTCAACCGGCCGAGGGGCCTTCACGCTTGGAAACCGGGTATGACATTTATTATAAGTCCCGTTCGCGCGCCTTTCAACTTGGCCCGGGAAAGAATTATTGGCCCGTACGGTTTTGTTTCTTCTTGAGATCGGCTTCGCCGAAGACCTGGGCCTCAAAGCCGGAGAGGTTGATTTTTCCACGCCAAGCGTCCGGCTCAAGCCCCGCCTTCACGCAGGTCTGTTCCAAAAGGGTTTGGGCGTCCCATTGGTATTCCATTGCGACTTGGGGAAGAAGGAGTCCCGAGCGGTTCCCACGGCTGACCACAAGCCCATGGACTCCCACTTGGATTTGGGAAGGCTTGATCGCCTTGGGAATGGTCAGCACTGAAATCTCAAGTTCGATCCTCGTCAATTCCTCCAACCGTACGGGGGGGAACCGGGGGTCCTGCAGGGCCGCGCTGACCGCCGCTTCCTGGACGGCCTCGGCCAGGGGTTTCACGGGGTAGGGAAAACCGATACAGCCCCTCAATTCACCCTCCCAAAGGGTGACGAAAACCCCGCGTTTTTCCCGTAAAAGAGGCGAAAGGGATTCCACCACGGGCAAGCGCCGGCCTTTTTGAACGGTCGTCTGGATGGCATGGCGGGCCAACTGCAGCAGCAGCCGCTGGTCGTCCTCGTTGATCATTTCCGAAGGATTCATTTCTCACCTAAATTTTCGCCACAGAGGCACAGGCCGCCTTCGGCGGCTCGCAGGGTTAAATCTTTAATATCAAAATTTTTGGGCTTTCTCTGTGTCCTCTGCGTCGCTGTGGCTCAAATGGTTTTTTACTTGCAGAATGCCACGGCCGCATAGCCCACCACGCGGGAATGGTCGCCGGTAACGTCGCCCGAATTGCGGTAGGACAAAAGCCGGCCTGGACCGGCGCCCCTGCCTTTGGCGAAACCCAACAGGGCCGCCACAGGTTCTTTTCCGCAATGGGTGCAATAGTAGTCAGGATAACGGCGGGCCATAATCTTTTCATCGGCCCCCGCCACCTTTTTTACATCGCCGGTCAGCAAGGCGTCCAAAAATTGCCGGTCGGCTTTGACCGCCGTTTCGTAGTCCGGATAATGGGAAAGGTCGGAGGAAGCCACGAAAAGGAATTCCCTTTTCCGGGCCATCGCTAGAAGCGCCCTGACAAGGGGCTCCACCGCCTCTTTCATCCCCTGTCCCATCACGAGGGGGACTACTTTGGCCTGGGGCAGGTAGGTTTGGATCAATGGCAGGTGCACTTCCACCGAATGTTCCCTGGCAAAAGCAGGCGGAATTTCGGCGATATGCGGGTCGGATTCCATTAAAAACCCGGCCGCTTCCTGGTCCACCCGCACTTCTCCCAGCGGAGTCAGGGCCGATTTCCCGGCGAAAACCGAAACCCCCCGGAAAGCGATATAGTGGCTGGGGCCGGCCACCACGACGGTTTCCACGGGCCCCGGAAGGACGCGGTAACCCAGGGCGGCCACCGCGCCGGAATAGGGATAACCCGCGTGGGGCAATAAAAAGCCCACCGGCTCGCTCTCCAACACCGGAGCTTGTTCCCGGCTAAAGGATTCCAAGGCTGCCTGGAGTTCCCTGCGGTTTCGCGGGTAAAAGGCTCCCGCCACTACGGGTTGCAGCTTCATGGAATAATGATAGGGCAAAGACAGCTTAAGCGGAGGGGAAAGAAAAGGTAGAGGTCAGTTTGAATCAAGTCGTCATTGCGAGGAGGCGCCCCAATCGGGGCGGTTGCCGACGTGGCAATCTCAGGCAGTTATGCCAGCAAAATCAACGGCTAAACCTGAGATTCTAGTTGGCCAAAGGCCAACCACACTTGGCCCAAAGGGCCAACGCGCCACAAGCTTGTCGCAAACCAAGCCTATCGGCTCTGCTCCTCGGAATGACGGCAAACTGACCCACCACCAAAGAAAGGGGTTTAAGCCGAATGAAGGACCTTGGAAATCTTGTCCCGCGTGTAGGGCCAGGCGCCATCCGGAACGACCGGCATGGATCCCGCCGTAAACATCGAGGTTTCCAAGGGCACCCAGCTTTTGCACCCCTCGTAGGAAGGCTTCAACGGAAGGTCCATGGGCACAGGCAAGGAATAAACGCGCACGATAAAAACGTACATGCCCTGCCAATCGCCGTAATTGAACTTTTTCTCGACGGCTTCGTCGCTTAAAACCGTGAAAGGGATCAGCCGCTTACAGGCCTCCCAATCGGTGACCTTCTCTATTTTTTCAGCCACCGCGTAAAGGCGGAAATGGATCCGCTTGGGGTCCTTGTTTTCCTTTTCGATAGAGGCCAGGCGCGGCCGCCAGTCGGGCTTGATGTCCGCGGCGGATTCATGCTCAAAGGTGGGATAAAGGAAGAATTCGGGATGTTCGGGCTTGAACTCCCCGCCTTCTTCCTGGATTCCGCCCTTGCGCAGGAGGAGGGTCTGCTTTCCTTCCTCCAGGGCCTTGAGGACCACGGCCCATTCCTTGAGTGCGATGTTGTTCTGGAGTTTCATAAGGAGGAGATTATGGGATTTTCAAAGGGAACTTTCAAGGATTAACCGCAAAGCTATTGAACCACGAAGGCACAAAGGGCACTAAGAAAGAAGAAAGATTTTGATTTAAAGATGAAAATTCATTTGGGCCTTTCTTGGTGCCCTTTGTGCCTTCGTGGTTCAAATTGCCTTTTCAGTTGGAACAAGCCATCAGGATCACCCCAGCCACCACGAGGACCGTGCCGCCCAAAACCTTACGCCATTGGGAAAGGGGGAATTCCTTAAAGACGAACAGCGACCAAAGGGCGTAAACCAATCCGTTGGAGTTCACGATGGGCACGGACCGCGAAAGCCCCAGGGCTTGGTTGGCCATCAAAAAGAAGCTCGTTCCCGCGCCCCAAAGCAGGGTAGTGACGGCCCCAGCCGCGATATTCCGGAATTGCCAACGCCTTGGAGGGTTCCAAAAAAACAGGGCCAGGGCTGGAAAAGTGCCGCCCAAGGCCAGACCGCTTAAAACGTCCAAAGACGTAAGGGTCGGCTGGGGATCCCAAACCTGCACGGCCTTGGTGGGCGCGAAATAAAGCCCCCAAAAAAATCCCGCCAAAAGCCCATATAAAATACCTTTTTTCAGGTTTCCTTCCTTGGACGGGGCCGCTGAAACACGGGCCACCAGCCAGGCCCCGATAAAAAGAAGGATTCCGCCCATCAGCAAGAAGAGGTACGCCCGCCATCCCG
>JASHQZ010000254.1 GCA_030038835.1 candidate division FCPU426 bacterium | reverse complement strand
GTCAAGCCAGCCCTACTTTCCCCAACAACATGCCTTAAATCTGTTGAAGACACTCCATTCCAAAGCCATCCTCGTATGCCAGGACCCTTTTGACGCCGCGTCCTGCCGGGAAGCACAACTGATGGACCCCATGGCCTTGGAAGCCGTGATCCTGGACCAAGGATACTTGAACCAAAGGTGGTATGTGAGCCAGGTGATGGAGCATTCCCCGGAAATCCTGTTTTCAAACATCGCGGGACAGCCAGTGGAAGTACTGAAGAGGATGGTGGTGGACAACCGGGACTTGTGGGACATTCATTGGGACCTGCCTGCCCTGCCGCCGGATTGGAACGGACCGCCCGCAGCCCCGACGGTACTGACCCAGGAGTTTGAGGGGTTGGCCACCAGGGACTTGGATCCGGAGAAAGCCCAATACCTCTTTGACTTGACCGCCGTGCCAGAAGCCGGCAAGGTTCCAGGCAGCCGGGGCTACGCTTATTTCACCCGTTACGTCACGGGATTTGACGAAATGGGGAAGTATCTTTTTGGCCAGGGACGCTACTCGGAAGCCATCCACGCCTTTGAAAGGTCGGTGAAACTGGCCCCGGAATTCCAGGAACCCCAGAACTACCTGGCCCAAATGTATTCCAAGCAGAACATCCTGGAAGCCGCACGCTTGGAGTTTGAAAAGACGGTCCAAACCACTCCCCAGAAGGTGGACCTGCTGATGAAGGAATTGGAGGAGGCCCAAAAGGCCCAGGATGACGCGGGCACCGTGGCCCTTTTAGACCAAATGATCCATTTGAACTCGGAATTGGCCGACGCGGAATACCAATTATCCAGGATTTACGACCAGGAAGGCCGGTCCGAGGAATCCAAGGCCCTCTTGGAATCCTCCGTCAAGCTAAACCCCCAACAGTTGGATGCCCAAATGAACCTGGGGCGCCTCATGGCCCGACTGGGCAACCGCATCCGGGCGGAGGAGGCTTTCCGAGCGGTTTTGGAGATGGACCCGCAGAACAAACAGGCCCAGGTGGAGATTTGGAAGTTGTTAAACAAACCTTGATGGATTTTGGAACACGTCCTTAAGGTCCTTGTTCCACGATCAAGAAAGGGAAAAGACCTTTGAGCCCATTTCAACGGGAACCCTTAAGAGCATCCTCCCGTATGGACCCCACTTTCACGCCCTTTACCGTTTTTCTTCTCAAACCCCTGGCTTGGGTCTCCTTTCTCACGTTTATAGCCGGGCTTCCGCTTTTAATGATGCGCGTCCGATTCCCGATGCAGGTGGGCCTGGGCGAGGCCATCAATGTGGAGTTCGCCCTGACCCTCTTGAGGGGGCTGCCCCTCTACCATGATCCCTCCCAAGCTCCTTACCTTTATACCGCCTATCCACCCCTTTATCCCTGGCTCCAGGCTCAAATGCTGCGGGTGGTTCATAACGTTTGGATGCCTGGACGGCTGCTTGCCTTTTCAGCCTACTTGGGCTGCGGCTTGCGGATTTGGCTTTGGGGGAGGCATCGGTGGGGATGGCCCCTGGCCATGCTGTTAAGTTCCTTGTTTTGGCTATTCCCGACGTGGGCCCTATGGGGAACCATGGACCGATGCGACGCCCTCTACCTGTTTTTCCATTTTTCGGCTTTTTTGCTGCTTTACCGGGAAGAGATGGAAAGGACAACGACGGGTCGGATGACGCCCGCCTCCTGGAGGCGGATCGGGCTTGCGGGGTTTCTGGCAGCCCTTTCGATCCTAGTGAAACAAAACGCCGCCACCCTTTTGGCTGTCTATGGGATCTATTGTGCGATTGGGAAGCGATGGAGGGAACTTCTTTTTTTCCTGGCCTTCAGCCTTGTGCCGGTTTTCGTGGTTTTCGGGACCGAAGAATGGTTGAGCCATGGGGCCTTCCTGAACTGCGTTTTTCCAGGGTTGAACACGGGACTGGATTGGGCGAACCTGGCCTATTTTCTCCTACACCCTTTTATCCGGGAAGGCGGCCCGCTGGTTTTGACCGCAGCCATCCTGGGTGGTGCCAAGAGGGTGAACAGGCTTTTGGCCTATCAGGCCTTATTTTCGCTCCTTCCCCTTTTATTCCTCGCGCGGTTCTTGGGCGCGGAAAATTACTTCATGGAATTCCTTCTTTACGGGGTTTTTTTCGCGGGCGAGAGCCTGGTTTCCACGGAGTTCCGGGACATTTTCAACCGGTTTCGGGTCAAAAAGCCGGCTACGGTTTCGGCGCTTTTCTTTTCATTGTTGGTCCTACTCTATGCCTCCGCAACCCGCTTGAAATGGCCGAATCTCCCGCCGGCCTCCGTGGTCAACACGAGCTTCGATGCGATGGAAATCCTTAAGAAGCCTGGAGAGGACCTGGCCCTGGATCTTGACCTATTGGTCATGGCTGGGAAAAAGATTTGGGTCCAGCCCGCCGAATATACCACCATGGTGACCGAGGGTGCCTGGAGCGCCGGCCCCCTTTTGGAGGATATCCGCGAAAAAAAATTCGCAACCATCGAAGTTTACGACTGGCCCAACCAATATCTTTTGCCGCGGGTAGTGGTTGAACAAATAGGAAAGTATTACCATCCGGTTATGCGGAAATATGGGCGTATCTGGCTGGCGCCGAACGGATAATGGGAAGATCATGGCGGAACCCCACGGGCAAGTCCGTGGCTCCACGAAGACCCTGCCAGCCTTCCATAGAACTGGCATTGAGGTTCGTATAGTACCGATTTCCTTTACCCCTTAAGGTAAATCGACATAAGCTTCGCTTTCCCGGCCCTATGGCTGGGTCGCCCTTCATCCCCGGGTTATCCCGGGGATGAAGGGTGACATCTTTAAACGATTTTGACACTGATTGTTATTTCCCGGATAGGGCCACGGCCTTGGCCTCGCTTTTAGAGGCCAGTCCTTTTTGCCCCTCCCCCTCATAGGCCCTGCCCAATTGTTTGTAAATTTCGGCGTTTTGGGGGTTGAGGGACGCTGCGGTTTTAAGGGCCTGGACAGCTTACGGCCATTTGCCAAGGGACGGATAGGCCCAGGGAATCACTGCCATACCGACCCACATAAGGGCCTTTGTATA
>JASHQZ010000253.1 GCA_030038835.1 candidate division FCPU426 bacterium | reverse complement strand
GTGATGCCCGACGAGGTGATCGGCCCCATCAGCCCCTATATCTACGGCATCAACGACAAGGACCCCGGCGACACCCACACCACCGTGAGGCGCCTGGGGGGCAACCGCATGACGGGTTACAACTGGGTCAACAATGCCTCCAACGCCGGAAGCGACTGGCACCAGGTGAGCGATGATTGGATGTGCTCCCAAAACCTCAAGTTCACCGACTGCGACAAGCCCGGCTCCATGGCCCGGCAATTCGTGGAACAAAGCCAGAAAGACGGCATGGACACCCTCATGACCATTCCCATGGCCGGCTACGTGGCCGCGGACAAAGCCGGCGAGGTGACCGAGGCCGAAACGGCTCCCAGCCGGCGGTGGAAAAAAATCGCCTTCCACAAGCGGAAGCCCTATACCCTCTCCCCCGATCCCAATTCACCCGTGGTTTACGAGGATGAGTTCGTCCACTTCCTGGTTTCCAACTTCAAGGAAGCCTCCGGGGGAGGCGTCAAGTTTTACGACCTGGATAACGAACCGGCCATTTGGCCTTCCACCCATCCCCGCCTCCATCCCGCCAAGACCACCTATTGGGAGATGCGCAACAAGACCGAAATCGCGGCCGACAGCATCCTGCGGGTGGACCCCACCGCCGTGATCCTCGGCGGGGTTTGCTACGGCTGGAGCGAGTTCATGTCCCTGCAGGACGCCCCCGAGAGCAAGGACGCGGCCGTGACCACCCAGTTCCCCACTTACCTGGATTTTTACCTGGACGCCATCCACTCTATGCAGGAGTCCTACCATAAGCGGCTCGTGCAGGTTTTGGACCTGCATTGGTACCCGGAAGCCACGGGTCCCGCCACCCTCAATGGAAGCGTGACCCAGGTGAGGGTTACCAATGACGACGTGTCCGACGGCGTGGCGGCGGCCCGCCTGCAGGCGCCCCGAAGCCTTTGGGATCCGGGCTACGTGGAGAAAAGTTGGATCACCCAATGGTCCACCAAAGGCCAGCCCATCCAATTGATCCCCTGGGTGAAGCGGAAGATCGACCAACGCTGCCCCGGGACCCAATTAGCCTTCAGTGAGTACGATTACGGCGCGGGGGAACATGTTTCCGGAGGGCTGGCCCAGGCCGACGCGCTGGGCCTTTTCGGGAAATACGGCGTCTTCCTGGCCTGCTATTGGGGGGACTTGAAGCCCTATAACCAGGCCGCCTTCAAGCTGTACCGCAATTACGACGGCAAGGGCGGGGCCTTCGGCGACACGGCGGTTTCCGCCGCCACCGAGGATGTGGCGCAGACTTCCTGCTACGCGGCCACCGACAGCAAGAACCCGGGAGTGCTTGACGTGGTGGTTTTGAACAAGAACCTGAAGGACTCCGTGAACGGCAAATTCAAGTTTAAAGGCGGGGAAACCTACGCTTCCTACGAGGCCTATTCCTTCGGGCCCCGGTCAGCCGACATCCAGCTGGTGAAAAAGGACAAGGTAGCCCAGGATCACTTCGACTATAACCTGCCGCCCCTCTCAGCCACGCTCTTTGTTCTTCGCCCGGAATGAACTGAGGGCCTAAACCTTTTGTGGAAATCGGCTCCACGGGAACATCCGGGACAAGGCCCATTCCCAGAGTGAATCTGGCATGAACCGGCGCAGGTAATAAACCCCATAGTCTTGCGGCTTCACCAGGTATCGTCGTTTCATGGGGCTGTCACCGAGGGCTTTTAAAACCACATTTGTCAGTTTCTCCACGGGCGCCGCGTGGACGAACCTTTCCTTGGCGAAGGCCTCGAATTGGCGCGTAAAAGGGGTGTAAGGCGACTTGGCCGACAGTACCCTCTCCCCCCTGCGCGTGTTTTGCACGATGGAGGTCTTAACCTCCCCTGGGTTGATCTCCGCCACGTCCACGCCAAAGGGCCGGGCTTCCAGCCTCAGGGCCTCGGTGAGGGCGTTGACCGCATGCTTGGTGGCTGAATAGGCTCCCAAGCCGGGCACGGCCGTGAAAGCCGCGATGCTGCCGATATTGAGGATTTTCCCGGACCCCCTGCGCCGCATGGAGGGCAGCACGGCCCGCGTGACCCGCAACAACCCAAACACGTTGGTTTCGAACTGTTCCCGGATGTCCTTGTCCGAAAGATCTTCCCAGAACCCCGCCATGACGAAACCGGCGTTATTCAACAGGACGTCGATGTGCCCCTCCCGTTTCAAGACCTGTTTCACCGCCCTTTGGACGGAAGGATCCCGGTTGACGTCCATGAGCAGGGGATAAACCGGGAGGGCGCTGGATATCTCCCAAAGGAACCCGGCCTTTCTCGGGCTGCGGTAAGTGGCGTAAACCTTAAAGCCCTTTTGCGCCAGGGCGCGGCTTAAGGCCAGCCCAAAACCCGAGTTGGCGCCGGTGACGAGGGCGACTTGCGGCGGGTTCATGCGCTCTCCCCTTGGAAACCCTCGTACCGCCTCCGCAAAACCCGGTCAAAAAGGGAATCCGGCATGAAACGGCGAAGGAAAGGGAGCCAGACGGCGTCCGTCCCCACGGGATAACGGCAGGCCATGGGTTCCGCCCGGAGGGCCTTCCAAACCACGGCCGCCACCTTCTCGGGCCCGGGTGTCGACGGCGGAGGGTTGTTGCCGGCGCGAAGGACCTTTTCCAAGGGCTTCCGGTAGGCCGACCCGTCCTCCCCGAGAACCTTGGCGATGCGGCGGTTGGTTTTGAAGGGAGTGCGGATGTTGCCCGGTTCGACCACCGCCACCTCGATATTGAAGGGGCGCGCTTCCAGGCGCAGGCTTTCGGTGGCGGCCTCTACCGCGTGCTTGGTGGAACAGTAAAGGCCGATCCCCGCGAAGGACATTTTCCCCGCCAGGGACCCGATGTGGAGGATCCGGCCTCGCTTTTGACGGCGCATGAGGGGCAGGACTTCCCGGGTCACCCTGAGGAGTCCGAAGACGTTGGTTTCGTACTGGGATTGGATCTCCGCGTCCGAGAATTCCTCCAAGGCCCCAAAGGCGCCCCAGCCCGCGTTATTGACCAGGACATCGATCCTCCCGGCCCCCTTCAAGGCGGCGGCGACGGCTTTCTTGACCGAGGCGGGCTTGTCCACGTCCAAAGGAAAGGCCTCCAGGTCCAGGCCCTTGGACGCTTCCCTTAAGGGCCCGGCCTTTTCCAGGTTCCTCATTGTGGCGAAAACTCGGTGGCCCTTGCGGGCCAAAAACAGGGCGGTCTCAAACCCGATGCCGGTGGAACAACCCGTGATCAGCGTGACAGGACGGTTTTCCATGGAAACTCCGTAAACTTTTATCCCGGAAGCTGGAGAGATTCTATAACGT
>JASHQZ010000029.1 GCA_030038835.1 candidate division FCPU426 bacterium | reverse complement strand
TCCTTGAAAAAGGCCGCTTCCCCTTGGAACACGCCGCCCAAGAAGCCGCCCCGTCCGATTTGGGTGATGATGCGCCGAAGGTCGGGCTGGAACACCACCACGAAGGAAATCAGGAAAAAGGGCCCCAGGTTGCTTAAAAGCCAATCCAGGGTCAAAAGATGGAGCTGGCTTGCGAAGGCCGTGGCCACGAAGAGGATGGCGAAGCCCAGGATGATGCGCGTGGCATGCACTTCACGGATGAGGAGAAGGAGCTGGTAAACCAGCAAGGAAACGACCGCGATATCGAGCAGGTCCGCGAGCCGGAAGTTGGAAAGAAGGGTGACGAGGCTGTTCATATCCCTCCACAAAAGACAGAAATGCGAATTTTGAATTTCGAGTTATGAATCTAGGAAATTTTCCGATAGAAATTCGCTCGGAAAATGACATTAACTCAAAAACTCAACACTCAGAACTGGTTTTTGGCCAGTCCCCGGTCGTATCGCAGGGCGTCAGCTATTTTTACCACAGGCGCCATGCTTTGAACATCGTGAACTCTCACGAAATCGGCTCCCTTGAGGATGGCGGCGGTAACGGCCGCGCCCGTGGCCTCGACCCTTTGGTCGGGAGGCGCGCCGCCCAGGAGGAAGCCCAAGGTGGACTTCCGGGAGGGCCCGAAAACCAGGGGCCGCCCCAGGACCTTGAACTCCCAAAGGCGGCGGGTGAGTTCGATGTTGTGCCAGGGCGTCTTGCCGAAGCCGAAACCCGGGTCCAAAAGGATGCGGTCCTCCGCAATGCCGCATTGCCGGGCATGGGCCATCCTTTGCCGGAAAAAGAGGAGGATTTCCCCCATCACGTCCCGGTAAGCCGGTTTCTTCTGCATGGTCCGGGGCCTTCCCCGCATGTGCATGAGGAGGACCGGGACCTTGAGCCGGGCCGCCGTCTTGCCCATGCGGGGGTCGAGCCCCAAGGCGCCGATGTCGTTGATCATTTGGGCGCCTTCCCCCACGGCCGCTTGGGCCACCTCCGCCTTATAGGTATCCACCGAAAGGGGGATGCGAAGCGCCTTGGCGCAGGCCCGGATGACCGGAAGAATCCTTTTTTTCTCCTCGGAGGCCGTGACCCCTTGGGCGCCCGGCCGGGTGGATTCCCCCCCGATGTCGATCCAATCCGCGCCCTCCGCCTGCATCCGCAGGGCTTGGTCGGCCGCGGCCGGGGGAACCAGGTATCGCCCTCCGTCGAAAAAGGAGTCGGGGGTGACATTGAGAATGCCCATGATCTGGGTTTTATGGGCCCACTTAAACCTCCGGTTTCCCCGGCCCTTTAAATCCCAAGGGCCGCTTTGGGCATAGCCTTTTAAACCCGCGGCTATTTGAACGGACAATTCAGAAAATCCCCTCAAATCTTCCGGCAACCGAAGGGCCCGGCGAAGGGCCATCACCCAAATAACTTTAAAAAACTTATCCCTTTCAAAGCGGACGAATCGGGCATGGGATAACCCCGTGAGAAGCTGATGGAATTTTTCGGCCTGGGCTTTTGAGGCGAATTCAACACAAAGGCTTAATTCGCGGGGAAAACGGACCGGGCGGGAAATGTCAAAAGGGTCGGGATGGAGGATGCGGAAGGAAACCCCGGCTTCGCGCGGCATCCGGTTATTTCCCAATCAGTTGGAGGGCTTCCTTGCGGGTGATTTCGCTTTTTTGGAACACGCCCCGGACCGCGGAAGTGGTCATGCGGGAGCCGGGCTTTTTGACGCCCCGCATGGTCATGCACAGGTGTTCCGCCTCCACGATGACCAGGACCCCCTGGGGCTTCAATACCTCCATCAGGGTGTTGGCGATTTGGGTGGTGATGCGTTCCTGCAGTTGGGGGCGGCGGGAGATGGTTTCCACCACGCGGGCCAGCTTGGAAAGGCCCGCCAGGCGGTCCTTGCGGGGGATATAAGCCACATGGGCCTGCCCGTTGAAGGGCAGCAGGTGGTGCTCGCACATGGAATAAAATGGGATGTCCCGGAGGATGACCATTTCCTCATGGCCTTCGGTTTTGAAAACCGTGACCAGGCGGGCGGGATCCATGCCGATGCCCGAGAAGACCTCCTCGTACATGTTGGCTACTCGTTGAGGGGTGCCTTTGAGCCCTTCCCGGTTGGGGTTTTCACCGATAGCGGCCAGGATTTCCCGGACGGCTTTCTCGATTCGGGGTTTATCCAACCCGCCCCCCGAATAAAAAATTCCGAGTCTTAAGTTTTGAGTGTTGGGTTGCTAAGACTTCCTTCCGGCTTCGCCGGAAGGAAGCCGCCGAAATTAAAAATTCAAAATTCATAACTCAAAATTGCCTTTAACGGCCTGCGAAGGGGAGGTTTGGGGCTTGAGGACCACATTGGGAGTGACCGGCGCCGTGGGCGGGGGAACCGCCGGTGGCGGGGTGGTGTCCTTGGCCGCGGCCTTGGGGGCGATTTTCTTGCCCGCCAGGATATCGTCCACGTCCGAGCTGTCGAGCACTTCCCGTTCCAGGAGGGCCTCGGCCATGGTCTTCAGGAACTTGCGGTTCTTTTTGAGGATGTCCACGGCTTTCTTATGGCAATCCTCCACGATGCGCTTGACCTCCGCGTCGATCATTTGCGCGGTCTGCTCGGAATAATTCTTCTCCTTCATCAAGTCGCGGCCGATGAAAACCATGTCGTCCTTCTTGCCCAGGGTAATGGCGCCCAGTTTGTCGCTCATGCCGTACTCGCAGACCATGGCCCGCGCCATTTCGGTGGCCCGGTTCAGGTCGTCGCCCGCGCCCGTGGTGACGTCGCCGAAGGTCAGCTCCTCGGCCGTGCGGCCGCCCAAAAGGGCCGTGATTCGGTTTAAAAGCTCTGTTTTGGAGGCCAGGAAGCGCTCTTCCTTGGGCAGGTACCAGGTGGCCCCCAAGGCCGCGTGGCCGCGGGGGATGATGGAAACCTTGTGCACCGAGTGGGATTTGTCCACCATCTTGCCCACAATGGTATGGCCCGATTCGTGGTAGGCCACGATCTTCTTCTCCTCGTCCGAAATCACGCGGGTACGCCTCTCGGGCCCGGCCATGACGCGGTCAATGGCCTCCTCCAGTTCCGGCATCTCCACGGATTTTTTGTTGCGGCGGGCGGCCAAAAGGGCCGCTTCGTTGATAAGGTTGGCCAGGTCGGCGCCGGAAAAACCGGGCGTGCGGCGGGCGATGACCGCCAGGTCCACCCCCTCGGCCAGCTTCACGTTCTTGGCGTGCACCCGCAGGATGGCTTCCCGGCCGCCCAGGTCGGGCCGGTCCACTACGATCTGGCGGTCGAAACGCCCTGGACGCAGGAGGGCCGGATCCAGCACGTCCATGCGGTTGGTGGCCGCGATCAGGATGACTCCCGTATTGGTGTTGAAGCCGTCCATTTCCACCAGCATGGCGTTCAAGGTCTGTTCCCGTTCGTCGTGCCCGCCGCCCAGGCCCGCTCCCCGCTGGCGCCCCACGGCGTCGATCTCATCGATGAAGATGATGCAGGGGGCGTGCTTTTTGCCCTGCTCGAACAAATCGCGCACGCGGGCCGCGCCCACGCCCACGAACATTTCCACGAAATCCGAGCCCGAGATGGAAAAGAAGGGCACGCCCGCCTCGCCGGCCACGGCCTTGGCCAAAAGGGTCTTGCCCGTGCCCGGGGGCCCCAGCAGGATGACACCTTTGGGGATCTTTCCACCCAATTGCTGGTATTTTTTGGGGTCTTTAAGGAAATCCACCACTTCCATCAGTTCGGTCTTAGCCTCATCCACGCCCGCCACGTCCGCGAAAGTCACCTTCTGCTGGCCCGAGGTCATCAGGCGGGCCCGGCTTTTGCCGAAGGCCAAGGCCCCGCCACTGCCCGCCTGGGCCTGCCGCATCATCCAAATGAACCAAAGGATGATCAAAACGATGGGGCCTAATTGGATCACCAACGCCCAGATGAAATTATTCTTGGGCGCGTCCACCTTCACCTGGACGCCTTTGGATACCAGGAGGTCCGCGAGGTTGCCGTTGGTGTCATCCGGCATGTAAACCCGGATGTCGCTCTTATCCTTCAGGGTTCCGGTGATCAAGTGATCTTCAGTGTGCAGGATCACGGCCTCGACGCTGCCGGATTGGACGTCGTTGATGAACTGGGAGTAATCCAGTTCGGTTTGGGACTTGGTCTTGTTGAATTGTTGGACAAAATACATGCCGATGACGAAGGCCAGGAGCCATCCGGCGAGGATTTTAAAGGTCTGGTTCAAAGAACGCTCCTTAAAACGAATTACCTATGGGAAGGTCATGCTTAAAGGGGATACCCACATTTTCCCTGTAAGTATCGGGCGAAGCCCGAGGAAGGTCAATGAGGGTGACACAATTCTCGTTTCGGAAGTAAACAAAGGACAAATGGGGGAATTGTGTGGGACTAAACCCCTACAAAAAAGCAAGAAACCTATGATATCCGAGTCTCTTTTCCATTTGCAAGTACGGGGGAGACGCCTTAGGAAGGCCGATGAAAGCCGGTTCAATTTCATTTGAAACAGCCGCCTAAATCCCCTTCATGGAGCCCCACGGGCAAGAGCCCGTGGTACCTTTTTGGCCCTCCTTCGCCAAGGCTTCGGAGGGCATCCGCTCACAGCTTGGCGGAATCCGCCGTAGCCTTTCCGCTTCCCCCACGGGCAGAGCCCGTGGTGCCAGGGCGAAGGCGGATGGACAAAATCACTAGGTTTTGACGCCGATCGGCCGTCAAACCGAACCCCAAATCCCGCGGTCCCTTTGCCTTTCCATTCCAAATCTGGAGGATTTCCTCAATCCGGTCAAAGGAAAGCCCTCTGGCTAAGGGATTCAATTTTTCACCCACATGCCGGATCCATCGGCGCTGAAGGGCCAAGGGAATCCCTCTGAAATGAAGGGTGTTACAAGTATAGGTGTTCCGATTCCAACGGCTATGGACCCTCCGCTCCAATGGTTTTAAGAGTCCTTCCAAAAAAATGTCCTCCGCCGCGTTGAGTTCCCCCACTCGCGCTAGTACTTCGGGTAAATTCGGGTTCCACCGGGAAAGGAACGGCAGGATCACATGACGAATCTGGTTCCGGCGGTATTTTGTTTCCCGGTTGGATCCGTCCTCACGCCAGGAAATACCGCCGGATTCAAGGTAATCCTGGATTTGCCTTTTGGAATAGGAAAGGAGCGGCCTCCAAACCCGGAGATGGACTCCTTGCGGGAACCCAAGCGTTTGAACCGTCCTCAAGCCGGACAGCCCCCTTGCCCCCGCCCCCCGAAGAAGCCGGTCCAGTACCGTTTCGGCCTGGTCTTCCCGATGATGGGCGACCGCCGCTCCCCAGGCTTTTTCCATTTTGGCCAGTCTGAGAAAATAGGAATAACGGATTTCCCGGGCCCCCTCCTGCGGCGATTTTTTCCCTTTTTTAATTTCGGCCTTAAAACTCCTAACTTGAAGCACCCGGCATGGAATTTGCCAAATTCCGCACCAATGGCGGACCATTTCCTCGTCTTTCTGGGAACCCTGTCCCCGTAATCCGTAATTGACGTGGGCCGCGACGAGTTGCTTTTCCCCCTTGGGGAGTTGTTCCTTCAACAGGCACAGTAATCCCAAGGAATCCGCGCCACCGGAGACGCCCACGACCAAACGGCTATTTTTGGAAAAAGGGGGAGGCGGCAAGGAAACGGAAATCGGCATAAAATGCTCTCTTTGGATTGAGAGGGCTGGCTTACCCGGGAAGCCCGTTGAATGGAATCTGAAGGAAGCTAAAAACCGGACAACTCCCGCTTGGCAGTCTCATTTTTATTTCGAGGAAGCGAAGATTGGTAGCGGGGGAGAGATTCGAACTCTCGACCTACGGATTATGAGACCGTCGCTCTAACCAACTGAGCTACCCCGCCATCCCTCAAAAGCAGCTTTGAGTTTTTCATTTCGGAGGATGAGTTATCGAAAATTCGCCTTTATCCTTGACGAAGGTGAATTTCATTAACTTAAACCCACGAACTTAGGGCTCAAAAGGATCGTTCGGTAGGCCAGAGAATATGCCAATCTTCGGCAGGCTTGTCAATTGCTTAAGGCGCGGATTACTTGTTCTTTTCTTTACGCTCGAAATAGGCCTTTTTTAATTCCTGGGCGATCACGGGGTTTTTCATGAGTATCTTGTCGAAATCGTAGCGTTGGAGGATGAAAAGTTCCGTGACTTCCTCGGCCACCACCGTGGCGTTGCGGGGCTCATTGGAAATCAGCGCCATTTCCCCGAAAAACTCGTCGGTCTGCAGGGTGGCAACCTGTTTTCGGGTGAACCCCTTTTTCATCCAGACCGAAACCTTCCCTGACGCGATCAGGTAAAAGGCGTCCCCCGGATCGCCTTGCTTGATGATTTCGTAGCCTTTTTGGACGCGGATCATCCGCAAGTGCCCGATCAACTCATCCAGTTCGTTCATTTTGAGGGATTGGAAAAAATAGGTATTCTGCAACACATGCCGAAGGCGGCTGAAAATAGAAGCGGTATCGGTCATGACCATCTCCATTTCGTGGCCGGGTTTGCGAAACACTTCAAGTATATATCCAAAATAACAGGGGGCAAAGGGGGAAAACCCCCGGAGTCGCCGATTAGGCAAAAGCGGCTTGCAAAAGGACGGGATGAGTTGAACCGATACAAAACGGCTCAATGAAACATCAGGCCCTTGGCTTTCAGGTTCTCAAGGACGGCTGTCACGGAACGGCTTTTGTTCATCACATAAAAATGAATTCCGGGCGCTCCATTCTTTAGTAAACCCTCGCATTGCTCGGTGGCGTATTCAACTCCCACTTGTGCCACCTTTTCCTTGTCGTCCTTGACGGGTTCCACCCTTTCTCGAAGCGGCTGCGGATATTGAGCCCCGGCTAAATGGCATATTTTTTCAATCTGGGCGTAATCCGTAAGAAGCCAAATGCCCGGTTGCACTGGGCAAGTAATTCCCAATCCTTGGATTTTTTGGACAAAACCGAAATAATCCCGGTTGTCAAAAAAAAGCTGGGTGACGATGAACTGCCCGCCCGCTTCCACTTTCCTTTTTAGGTTTAAGAGGTCTTCTTCCTTGCTTTGGGCTTCACTATGCCCCTCGGGATAACCGGCAACCCCAAGACAGAAATCGAAACCTTGGGAACGGATGAACTCAACCAACTCGTTGGCGTAACGGAATCCGTCCGGAGCCGGCCTAAAGGCGGTTTCGCCCTTGGGAGGATCCCCCCTCAAGGCCAGGAGGTTCTCAATTCCCGCCGCCTTGACTTTTCCCAGGAGTTGTCGAATTTCGGCCCTGGAGTGGCCCACACAGGTGAAATGCATGAGGGGAAGCATCCCGACTTGCTTAAGCCGCACTGCGATGTCATAAGTCATGTCCCGTGTGGAACCACCCGCTCCATAGGTAATTGAAATATAGTCGGGACCCAGCTTCTTTAGCTCTTCGACCGTTTGGAAAAGCCCCTCCAGATTTCCATCCCGTTTGGGCGGAAAAAGCTCGAAGGATAAGACCCTGGGTTTTCGGCTAAACAGGTTCTTTATCTTCATGGCGCCGCTTTCAAGGATTGGAACGGTGTTTTAACAATTTGGAAGAGCCATACAAAATACAGCAAGCAGGAGACAATGGAAACCCATTTCCCCGCTTCGAACGCCAAGGGACGGTATTCCACGAGGAAATGGTGGTGTCCCGGAGCCAGTGGGATGGCTCTTAAAAAGTAATCGGCGGGCATGATGTGGTAACTCTCCTGGCTACTATCGGGGAAAGCCCGGGCATGCCAACCCGGGCTGAAGTTGTCCGTCAGGAACAAAAGTTGGGCCCTGGGGATATCCGCCGTAATTTCCATTTGATCCGTGGATAGATCCATCCAACGGACTTCGCCTTGGGGTTTCCCCGGCGACGGCAAGGGGTCGGGCGGACTCTCCAAAAACAAGGTTCGGGACGGATCAAAAGAGGGGTTGAAAAGGCTGTCCAACAATTCCTGGTTATCGGGAACCAGTTTCCACTCGCTCGCCAGTTGTACCCTGGGCAAATCCCGAAGGGGAAAGGGAGCTATCCGCAAGGGAGTCTCATTCAAGAAAACCCTGTATTTCAAGCGAAGAAGCGCCAAGGCCGGCGGAAATTTTTGAAATTCGGGTGAAGTGGAAAACAATTGGTTCTCCGATATGTCCTGGCTGCGGCAAACAAACCGTCCGTACCGTCCCAAAACCATGGGTTCGTCTTCCCAGATGTCATCCAAACCCGTCACCAGGGAGGCGCTGCCTGTCCCGTAAACGCGGTAGTCTCCCGGGTTCTTGGAGTGGAAATCCTCCAAAGCCTCGAACTTTTTTTGAAGGATCGTCAGGTCAAAGACGGGACGGTTAGCGCGCGCGAAAAGAAAAAGTTCCAAAATACAAAGGGCGGATAAGGCCCAGGCCCTTTTCCGGCTTCCAGCCAAGAACTTGAGCAGGAAAGCCAGGATGAGAAAAGTGGCCCCACCTATTCCCAGTGATCGGGCTGCCTGGATGCCTGTTTGTGTGGCATAGGTTTGTTTTTGTTCGGTCCCCATTAAACCCAAAGTCTTTTTAAGCCAATGCACTGAGACAAACCAATCCGCCCAACCGCCTGACAGGCCCTGCCGGGCCGAAAAAAAGAGGAAAAGTCCTAAGAGGGTCAAACCCAGACCGGCGGAAAGGCAAAACCAAATGGGCCAGCGTGAGACCTTGGGCTGGCGGAGGATTAGATCCAACCCCATGCCCGCCAAAACAGCCAGGAAAAGTGCGGCCAGGTAATCAAACTTGCAGGATCCCCGGAGGCCTTTAAACAAGGGAATGTGGCTATAAAAAAAATGATACAGCGGAGTGAAAGCGCCAAAGGAGAAAAGAACCGTAATACCCGTCATCGTCAGGAGCCTTCCCTTTTTCGATGGCGACGGAGTGGCTGCCGTAAGAACGACTAAAAAAAAGGCGGTCGCACCGATAAAGAGGCAAACTTCCCACAAGTACCACCGTCCCCAATAAGGCGCGTGATTCAGGTTTCCAAAAAAACCAGGCAAAATCAGGGTGAGGATGTTCTCGGGGGGAAAGGAAAAGGACGCCGCGGATTGGAATTCAAGCGGGATATTCCGCCCGCATTCGTAAAAGGCCTCTATCCCGGTCCATAATTGAACCGCGGTCAGCAAGGATGCTCCCACATAAATCGACGTCAAGGAAGCCAAGAGAGTCCTTTTGGACTTAACCAACCCAAGATGGATCAGCGCATAAATCCACACGATGATGGCCGTGAAATAAACGTATTGGGGATGGCCCGCCAGGATCTGCATGGAAACCGCGAATATTCCCAAGAGAAGTCCCTGGGCCGTTACCTTTTCAAGGAGGTTGTCCAGGCTCAAAAAGATCAGCGGGGCCCAAACCATCGTGCAAAGGTTGGGTAGATGCCCCGCGAAGAGATGAAGGTAATAGGCCCCTCCCCACATGAAAACGACGCCGGCCACGAAGGCCGACAACGGGTGCAGTCCCCGGCGCAGCGCCCAAAGATAAGTGAAAAAACCCGCGAGAAACACGTGAAGGATGATCCCCAGGTTGAGGGCCGGTCCTAAGGGCAGGAAAAAATGGATCCAATTCGGTGGATAAAGGAGGGCGGCCTCAAACCCGCCGAAAAACGGCGCTCCGCACAGGTAATGGGGGTTCCAGAGCACAAGGTGGCCTTGGCGCAACTGCCCGAAACCGAATTGCCGCCAAGCGGCGAAATGAAGGAACAAGTCCGCTTGGGGGCTCGAGAGGACTTGGCTCCCCCCCTTCCAAAGAAGGTCCCCGAAAAGCAACAGGTTCAGAAAACTCAACCCCAGCGCTCCGGAAAGGACTGGGTGGCGGGAAAAAGGAGGAGTTTTCAAGGCCATAAAGCCATGGAAACAAAAGGCCGATAAGCCGTCAACTAATATTTAAAAACTCGCGTTCTTGCGAAAAATGTCCCGGTTCGAAGAGCCTTTTTCCCATAAAATCAAGTGGTTGCAATCCCTTCAAGGAGCCCGAGTTGCCCTCCCAGGATTACATTGTCCTCACCGGCCTGAAAATCCGTTGCATCATCGGCATATTCGAGTGGGAACGGAAGCGCAAGCAGGATGTGGTGATTGACTTGAAAATTCCCTGCGATATCCGCGAGGCGGCCCGGAGGGACCGTATTGCGGACACGGTGGATTATAAGAAAATCGCCAAAGCCGTCATAGCTTATGTGGAAAAAAGTAGATTTCAGTTAATTGAAACCTTGGCCGAAAGGTTGGCAGGGTTCCTTTCCCGGGACTTTCATTTGGCTGAACTGGAACTGACCGTTTCCAAACCCGGGGCGATCCGGGGTTCCCAAAACGTCGGCATCCTCCTTCACCGCGTTTTTCCCTCCAAAGACCCGGTGGAAAGGGTTTTTTGGGGCCTGGGTTCCAACATCAACCCCCGCCAAAACCTGGGGATGGCTTTAACCGAAATCGGCAGGAAATATCCCCTGCGGGGCCTTTCCCACGTTTACGAGACCTCTCCTGTTGGATATGCCCGTCAAGCGCCGTTTTGGAACATGGTCGTGGCGGTGGAATGCGGGGGGACGCCCGAAACACTCAGGAAATGGATTGGAATTCTGGAAAAAAAGGCGGGGCGCCGGCCTTCGTCAAGCGCATTTGGCCCTCGCAGCCTGGACATTGATCTTCTGCTTTGGGGAAACCGGGTGGAAAAAAAGAGGGATTTTTCGTTGCCTCATCCCGACATCCAGACCAAGGCTTTCGTGCTTTTTCCCCTTTTGGAAATTTCTCCCAACCTCGTCCATCCGTCCGTGGGAAAACCCATGGTGGAATTGGCCGCAAAATTCAGGGACGCAACACAAAAAATCCGCCAATTGCCCTCCCATACCTTTTCCCAGTTCCCGCCCCAAGGGCTTCAATAAACGAATCGCCCCCCATCCACCCTTAAAACCTGGCCGGTGACGAAATGGTTGGAGGTCAGGAACCAAACCGCTTCCGAGATTTCATCCGGCGTTCCTTGGCGTTTCAAGGCGGTCCGTTGGATGAGGCTTTTCTTTTGGGGAGCGTCATAACCCTCCGGGAAAGAGATGGCGCCGGGCGAAACCGCGTTGACCCTTATTTCCGGGGCGAATGCCACGGCTAGGAATTTCGTGAGAAAAATCAAAGCGGCCTTGGAGGTGGAGTAGGCGGCGTGGCCCTGGAGGATGGGCAGCTCCCCATAAATATCCGTGATATTCACGATACTTCCACGGGTTTTCTTCAGCCAGGGCCTGGCCGCAACGGCCAAGGCGCAAGGGGAGAGCGAATGGATGTTCCACAATTGGGTCCAATCATTCCAATCGGGGCGGAGGAGGGGCGTTGGCAGGAAGAGACCCGCATTGTTGACCAGCAGATCCAACCTTCCCCACCTTCGGGTAGTTTGGCCGACGATGGAGTGAACTTGACCAGGCCTGGATAGATCCGCCTTGACTAAAAAGGTTTCAACGGAGGAGGAACCCATTTCTTTTTGCAACCGGAGGGTTTTATCTTTGGATTTCCCAAAATGGAGGGCAAGCCGAAATCCTCCTTGCGCCAATTTCCGGCTGATGGAGGATCCCAGCGGGCTGGCGGCTCCAGTGACCAAGGCCACCGGCGCATCGGCGGAAAGGGTTCTTCGGGCCATGGCGCCATTTTATCAGCGGGAGTTCCGCTTCGCACTAAGGCGACGTTTTTTTTTGCTTTTCCATGAATCGGGCCGCGTGGGGCAGGAAATCCCAATACCACTTGGTCAAAGTCACAATTTTGGTACCTGGGTATCTTTCAAGGTAAAACCTTTGGGCCGAATCCCACAAGACCGATCCCGGCCCGTTTTGCTTGAGTAATCGGAGGAATTCCTTCACCAAAGCCGGGGGGCGGACTTCCATAAAATCATTCAATGTCTCTTCTTGCAATTCCTCGTGGGCGACCAAGAGGTCCAAGATCATGAGGAGGTTTTGGGACGATTCATAAACCTTGTCCGGGTTCAGAAAGCGTCCCGTTTTCAGTTCTAAGCCCTTGTCCAAAATGAACCGCCCCACTTGGGGGATAAACACTTCGTAATTTTCACTAAGGTAAGGGACGTCAACAAAATGGGGGTTTTCCAGTAAAAAAACTGTCCTTTTATCGGGGATCGCCGTCAGGCCCCGGTTGGCGGGTTTTTGGTTGGGACGCAAGGCGGGACAAATAAACCGAAGGCTTCCCAAATCTTCCCGGAAATAGCCGTTGATCGCCTGCGTGGCATCGCCTCGACCCAGGGAGCGTCGCTGGAAACCTTGGCGGACTAAGTGGTCGTGGAGGGACTGAAAAGCCCTCCCGCCTTGGGACACTCCCAAAACCGCTTCTTTGGTCAGGTGGGAAGCCGCGGGTTTTTCCAAAAGCGAAAGGTGGTAGAGTTCGGCGGCTTTTTCCTCGAGGACGACGAGGGAAGGAAGGTATCCCTTCAAGAGGGGAAGCCAAGGTGAGATGGAAGCGAATACGCGCAAGCGTTTTTCCTCGCGGTTGCCGGAACCTAAATTAGCCGCCCTTCACGAAGAACCCCCATTCGTGAAGCAAAGACGATACCTTTTGGTGGAAGTCGCCCTGGATTTCGATACGACCATCCTTTACCGTACCACCGGCTCCGCAGGCCGATTTGAATCGCCGGGCCATTTCTTTCATTTCGTCGGCGTGCCGGGTGAAGCCTTCCAGGACTGTGACCGTTTTTCCACCTCTTCTCCTCTTTTCGACCCGCAGATGGATTGTTTCCAAGGTAGTCTCCAGCCATCTTTATATTGAAAAGCGGCGGGATTGTGCACCGGATCTTAAATGAAAAAAGCCGCACCACCGGGGCACGGCTTTTCACGTTGGTTGCGGGGGCTGGATTTGAACCAGCGACCTTTGGGTTATGAGCCCAACGAGCTACCAGGCTGCTCCACCCCGCGTCTTTTTGGCGCCATTTTGGCGCCTTTAATCTACGAAGTCTTCTTAAATCCCCAAGTGGGCGAAGATGAACTTATCAATCTTAGCTGAGTTATAACTTCATAACCCCCCCCCGCCCCCCGGCTACACGTGCAATCTCTGACAAGTCATTTAACTTCAAGGAAGCGGAGATTGGTGCCGAGACCCGGAATCGAACCGGGACGGGCTTTAGGCCCGAGGGATTTTAAGTCCCTTGCGTCTGCCAGTTCCGCCATCTCGGCGAAAAAACCGGCTGCCCTCCTGGGATCAACATCCCATTGACGGGGATGTCACCTCCGCCGGCAGCCTCTTCAATCGGCGGTTTTTTTCCGGAGGAATCGGAGGACGGCTCAAAAGGAAAGGTAGAATAACGACCGAAGGATGGGAAGTCAATGAGGAATCAGCGGGTTCTTTTAATGCGGGTCGGCTTCCGTGAACATATAAACAATTTCACCTGGTTTTACCAAGTTCAGTTCCTCGCGGGCTTGCTTCTCCAGCATCGAAGGGTTCGCCTGGAAATCCTGGTACTGTGCCTGGTACCGGCCGATGTCGGATTTTAATTGCGCCACTTGTTCGGACAGCTCCTGTTTTTCCTGGTGAAGTTTGTAAAGGTTCCACAAACCGCGATTGCCACTGAAAATAAGGTAAAGAAGCGCCGTGCCCATCACAATCCCCATCCAAGGATTAACCTTCTTCACCGGCTCCCCCAAGGTTTCAATAATTCACGCCAACTTCTTTGGCGTTCGGCCTCCAATTGGTCAAGGAAAGGCCTTAAAGGTTTATCCCCATAGGTTATTTTATACTTTAAGAAGTTCTTTTCAAGCGTCACACATTGGAAGGCAAAGAAAAGGGTGAGGCCAGCGAAGAACGCCAAAAAAGGAGCCGCAAAAAGAATACCAAGGCATAGGGTGAAAAAAAGCAAAATCCTCATTGAAACCCAACCGTTCCCAATCACCAAAAGGAAGGATTTATAGAAAATCTTATAAAATGGGGGATTTTGGAAGAAAAGTACTGGCCATTGGTAAAGGGAGGCAGCCTGCCAAAAGAGGAGCATCCAAAGGGTGAGGGCCGCCAAGCATACCGCCAAGAGACGGTTCTCCTGTGCCAATGAAAAGTAAAAGTAAAGGTTGTAAAACCCCAAACCGGTCAAAAAACCCGAAACTGCGGAAACGCCCACGGCCTTCAAGAAATATTTCCGGAACCCGGCCCAAAGGTCCGTCCATTCGGCCCGCCCCTCGATGAAGATCCTGAACACACCATAGGCCCATCCGATGGAGGATGCGCTTTCCGCTAGGTACAGGCCGTAAAACTGGAAAAAGCGGGCGAGGTCCATCGGCTTGGAAAGGTCGACGATCCCCGCATGGATGGCCAGCCATCCGACGCACAGGCACGTCAAAGCCCACCCGAAATTATAGAATAGAAGACGCAAGAGATGGTCGTAGGAACGCCAAAACCATGATAGAAAAATTTCAGAAAAACGGGCATAATCCGCAACATCCCGGGGTGAATCGGGCGGGCGAGAATCCGGGACGGGAGTCAAGGATCTAAGTCAGTTCCTTCTCAAATTTGGGGATGGCTTTTTTAAGTTCCAAACGTCCTCTCCCAAGATTTCCGTCCAGATTAATGGCCAAGGTCACGAAATAATTTTGCCCCACCATCATCATGATCATGGTGGCTTTGTCCGTGGTGATGAGGATCTCGGCGGTGTTTCCCAGGCCGAAGTTGGAGGAAGCCCGCATAGCATTTTTAATGATGCTGGAATACTCCGCGCCTACCGCGTTGATGTCGAACGCCGAGTTATGGGAAATTTGGTCGATCACAATGCCGTCCATCCCGACCAAACCCGCGCCGATGGACCCCTCGACATTGGAAAGGGTTTCTTCTAATATTTTTTTAAAATCCATGGGTTGAAATCCGATGGTGGTTCATGTGAAAAGCCTTCGAGGCTGGACACTATAATTTTTTTTCCGTTGGACGACTATAGAATTCTATCTAATTTTTTGGTGGCCGAGTCCAAGGCCAGCCTCAAAAGGCCCAAATTGATTTTACTGCTGGCCAAAACAACCAAAACATAAGTAGCAAGCGAAACCAAGAGGATATGGCCGGATTCGGCTGTCACCAAGACCTGTTGCATTTGGCCCTGGTTCAATTGAGCCACCGACCGGTTGGTGCTCTCAAAAATGGCAGAGGCTTGTTTGCCCAAGTCAGCATTATTACTGGTTTCTCCAATGGAAACAATGGTATTTCCACCGTTCCCCGTGATGAAACATCGCATGATTCCTTCGACCGCGCCAAGTTCGGCTAATACGCCTTTGAGCCCTGCGATTTGGAGCTCCTGGAGGGAGGGAGCGGCCTTTTTTTCAGGAGCCGCAGCCGGAAGCGGCTTGTTTTTTTTCTCCTCTACCACGACGTCGTCTTTCCCTCCCCGCCGCATGACTTGGAGGATGTCGTCGTTGGTAAACTTAGAATCATCCTCCTTTTTGGGCTTTGCTTGTCGTTTCCCGTCGCGCAAAGCCTCCTCCAATACGTCTTCCTTCTGGTCGGGAGGCTTGACAAATTCGTTTTTTTTGAGCTTAGATGCGGCGGGATCAACGATAGACTCCTTCTGCCGCCGTTCGACGACTTCCGCCAGCTTCTGCCGCAGCATCAGGTTTTGGGGATCGATGGATAGGAGTTCCTGATACACCTCGATGGCCCTGTCGTAATGCCCCTGCTTTAAGTAAAGTTCGGCGATGGTTAAAGTAGCCGTGCTGTCCTTGGACAATGTCCGCTTTTCGGAAGGGAGGGCCTCTTTTTTGGAGGGCGAAGTGGGCCGCGGCTCCCCAGCCGCCTTTTCAATGGCTTGTCGCAGGGCCTTTTGGGTTTCCTCGTCGTCGGGGTTGAGGGTTAGGATTTTCTGGTATTCCTCGATGGCAGCCTGATGATCACCCTTTTCCACAAAAATGGAACCCAGAAGCGAGTGTGCCATTAAATTCTCCGGGTCCAATTCAAGAACCTTCTTCAACTCAGAGGCGGCTTCCTCGGTTTTTCCTTGCCCTTGGTAAATGCGCCCGAGGACAACGCGGGCGCTGGCATTGTTGGGATGCTTCTCCAACCCTTTTTTGCAGACGTTCAAAGCCTCTTCCAGGTTTCCTTGTTTACGGTAAGCGTCCGCGAGCGGGGCAAATACAAGCGAGTCGGGATTTTCTTCTAACTTTTTCCTAAGCTCGGTGATTTCGGACGTAGGGGGATCCTTCATCATGGACTTAACATCGTTCGCTTGCTTCGGCTCGGAGTTGGGTTAAAGCCGAAAGAATGATGGGCTGGGCAATATTTTTTTGAATGGTAACAAGACCAATTTTTCTTGTCAATATAAATTGGATTCGCCCTTTCCGGGCCTTTTTATCCAAAAACATTTTCTTATAAATTTCTTCGGGGCTGAAGTTCGGCAATTTTCGGAGCAATCCCATCCTCTTGAGTACGGCGATCTGTCTTCGTAGCACTATCTCGGGACAAAGGCGAAGCCGGCAAGAGAGCAACCCGGCAAACCACATGCCGTAAGCCACCGCCTCGCCGTGGGTCAGAACTCCATAATGAAAATAAGCCTCCAAGGCATGGCCTAGGGTGTGGCCATAATTCAACCAAGCCCGTTTGCCCCCTTCCCTTTCGTCTTGCGAAACGATGCGGGCTTTTATCTCGCAGGACGTGGAAATGAGGCGGAACAGTATTTGAGGGTCTCTTCTCAAAATCAGCTCCGGGCGCTTCTCGAATTGCGCGAACAAGGCTTCATCCTGGATAATCCCGTACTTAATGACTTCTGCCAAACCCGTTTTAAATTGGCGGTTGTCCAATGTCCCAAGCACCTGCGGATCGATGAGTACACCTTTGGGCTGGTGGAACGTTCCGATTAAGTTCTTGATTCCGGCGAAATCAATTGCCGTCTTACCGCCAATACTCGCATCCACTTGCGCCAATAAGGTCGTGGGGCACTGGACTAAATCAATTCCCCTCATGTAAAGGGAAGCGGCCAACCCCGCCACGTCTCCGATCACTCCTCCCCCCAGCGCGACAAGGCATCCGTCTCTTTGGAAACCGAGCGAGGCTAATCTTTTCAATATGCGGGATAAAGCTTTTTCATCTTTGTTTTTTTCACCGTCAGATATCAAAATGAGTTCTGGTTGGAATCTTTTCCGTGCAAGGCCTTTCAACAGTTCCCGACCCCAGGCCTTGTAAACGGCTGGCGCGGAAAGAAGGGCGATCTTTTGAGCGGCGGTGATTCTTCGGAGGAAGGATCCACACTCGGAGAGGATTCCGTTTTCGATCAAAATAGGATAGCTTTTGTCGTCCAAGTCAACTTTGATTTCTTTCTTCATGTTCATAATTCTCGTCGGCCCTTTCTTTGTTCGAGGACGATTCCAATCCCAATTCGGGGTTTGCGCTGGCACACCTTCGGTTTAGTCGATGATGGGCGGCGTCGGGAAAGGTTCCAAAGGCCGGTCTTCTTTAAAAGCATTTACGATTTCCTGTGCGGCTTGCCGGGGGTCTTTCCCGGCCGTATCAATGTGGATATGGGCGAGCGCGTAGTAAGGCTCTCTTTTCCGCAACAATAATTCAATCGTGTGCCTTGGATCTTTCGACCGGGACAAGAGGGGACGGTGTTCCAAATGGGCGCCGACTCGTTTCCACGCGTCTTCCGGGGAAACCTTGAGCCAAACACACCATCCCATCTTCAAAAGTTCTTCCCTGTTCTCTTTCAGGATCCAGGTTCCGCCGCCCGTGGAAGCCACGTAATTTTTTTTCCGCCCCAACCACATAATAGCCTGGCGTTCCTGCTGCCGAAAAAAGGCCTCCCCTTTCTTCTCGAACAGTTCGGGAATCGTAAGGTTGTTTTTTTCTTGAATCCATTCGTCCATGTCCCAAAAATGGACCCCGGTGATTTTAGCAACAGCTCTTCCCGTAACGGTTTTACCCGAACCCATAAAACCGACGAGGATGATGTTCGACGGAAGAGGCATGGGGTTTTAAAACTTTTTCAAGTGGTTCAGGTAAAGTTTGAACCTTTGGGTGACTTCTTGCATAAAATCACCCCCCATTTTTTCCAAAAAGAGGTCGGCAACGACCCAGGCGCAAAGGGACTCCCCGATGACGGAAGCCGCTGGCAAGGCGCAAACGTCGGATCGTTCATAGGCTGCCTTTATTTCCTGTTTGGTCTCAATATCCACGGACTGCAACGGCCGGCGGAGGGTGGAAATGGGTTTTTTGGCGACCCGGACGACAACGGTCTCTCCATTGCTCATTCCGCCCTCAATGCCTCCGGCCCGGTTCGTTTTGTGGTAAAAACCTCGTCCCCTCTGATAGAAAATTTCGTCATGAACCTGGGAGCCGTAGAGGGTGGCGTTTTTAAAGCCTTCCCCGATCTCAACCCCTTTGACGGCCTGCAAACTCAGCATGGCCTGGGCCAGTCTCCCATCCAATTTGCGGTCCCACTGGACATGACTCCCAATGCCGGGAGGAAGTCCTGTCATGAAGACCTCGAAAATCCCGCCTAGGGTATCCCCTTGGTCCTTAGCCGAATCAATAAGCTGGACCGCTTTTTTTTCCACTTTCCTATCCAGCATGCGGACGGGGGATCGATCGGCCCTCTCATTTAAGTTGTCGTCAATAGCGACGACTGCACGGCCTTGGGCCGATCCGAGCTGGCGGACGTGGCTTTGAACAAGTATGCCGAAGCTCTTCAAGAACTTTTTAGCCACGGCCCCGGCCGCCACCCTTACTGTGGTTTCGCGGGCGCTAGCTCTTTCCAGTATGTTTCGTAAATCCCTTTGATTGTACTTAAGTCCTCCGGCCAGGTCCGCATGGCCCGGCCTGGGCCGTCGAAGGGGGTTTCCAGCTTTTTCCGGACTGAAATCCGGCGTCATGATCTTTTCCCAATTATCGTAGTCCTTGTTTTTAACGAAAAGCGTAATGGGGGAACCGAGGGTGAAGCCCCTCCTCACGCCGGACAAGATTTCCACCTGATCTTTCTCGATTAGCATCCGGCCGCCGCGGCCATACCCTTTTTGGCGTCTGGCTAAATCAAGGTTGATTTCCTCTGCCGTAATGGCCAATTCGGCGGGAAAGCCTTCCAAGATCACCACCAGGCCTCTTCCGTGGGATTCTCCGGCGGTTAAAAAACGCAGGCTCACGATCGGCTCCGATCAAGCAGGAATAATGTTATTCGCGTCGATTTAATATCACTCGTATGAAAAAAAGAAGCGCCTTCGGCAGGCGCTTCTTTGAACGGGAGTTGGGAAAACTTTCAGTCTTCGAGCAAGGTAGGCGTGATAAAGATGACCAATTCTTCCTTTTGATTCGTCCGCTGTTTTTCATTAAAAAGGGTTCCGATGATCGGAATACTGGATAATATCGGCAAGCCATTGTCGGTCTCGTTCGCGGTTTCCCGGACCAAGCCGCCGATGACGATGGTTTCACCGTTTTTCGTGTTGATCGTCGTCGTCGCCGTTTGAACGTCCGTTTGGGGCGGCGCAATAGAACCTGCCGAGCCGCCTGAAACCACCGCGGTTTGAGAAGTGATGGAGGCAATGATTTGGGTGGTAATGGTGCCGTCGTCGCTGATCCGCGGCGTCACTTTAAGGTCGATGGGCAGAGGTAATTGCTGGAAGGTCGTCGTTGAGACTTCGGTTCCATTGGACAGGGTATTTTGGATTTGGGTGTAGACGATGTTTTCAACCTCGTTGAT
>JASHQZ010000252.1 GCA_030038835.1 candidate division FCPU426 bacterium | reverse complement strand
TCCGGTTATATATAGAAGAAAACCAGCCGCCTTTCAAAATCACGAAGGCCGGCTTTGAGCCCAAGCTGGTGGCGGAGGTCCTTGCCAAGATCAACCGCAACGAGTACAAGCGACGCCAGATGGCGCCGGGGTTGAAGGTGACCACCAAGGCCTTCGGCATGGGCCGCCGGGTGCCCATCGCGCAAAAATTCGAAGAATCAGCTGGCGGTTGACAGCTCACCGTTTGACAGCCAAAGAAGGAAAACCATGAAAAAACAAGTCGCGGAAATCAGCAAAGAAATCACCTTCGAGGCGGCCCATTACCTGCACAACCCCAAATGGGACAGGTCCAAAAACCTTGAGGTGTTCCGCAAGTGCGCGGGTTACCGCAAGGACGACCCCAAGGCCCTCTTTTATCCCCACGGCCATTCCTACCGCCTCAAGGTCACGGTCAGGGGGCTCGTGGACCCCTCCACGGGTTTCGTCATGGATTTCCGGGTGTTCAAGGAAATTTTGAAACGGGAAATTTATGGCCGGTTCGACCATCGCTTCATCAATAAGGAAGTGGAACCCTTTAAAAACGATCCTACCTTCCAACCTACGGCCGAAAACATGGCCCAGGTCATCTGGAAACTATTGGAACCGTTCTTGAGGAAGGAAAAAGTAAGCCTCACCGAAGTGGAGCTCTGGGAAACGCCGGAAAGTTCGGCGGTCTATCGGGGCGGGAAAAGGCGCTAACAGGGCGCTAAAAAATGTTTTTTCACCTGTCGGCAGCCACGGGCTAGGAGCGAATCGCTTTTAATTCCATTGTTTTTCAATGGAATGATTCGGGGCACAGGCACGAAAAAGCCTTTCTTTTGGGCTTTTTCATCATCCTGTCAAAACTCAAATGCCATCGTCTCGGGCTCATGGGAGGGCTCGACGCACTTCTCGTCATCGTGGGTGACGTTGTTCACCCAGGCGCCCACCTGGGTGGCTTCCATTTCCTCCGCCGGATAGGGCCGGAAGAGTTTTTGGATTTCCTTGAAATCCCTCACGTCGTCCGAATTCAGCCACAGGTCATAATGCTTGGGGTTTAGGATCACCGGCATACGGTCGTGCACCACCCGCACCACCTCGTTGGGGGCGGTGGTGAGGATGGCGCAAACTTCCAGCGTCTTATCCTCGAGCTTTTGCGGGGCCCAGAGGCCCGCCAGGGCGAAGGGTTGCCGGTCCTTCCTTTGGATGTAAAAAGGCCTGGTTTCCCGGGCCTCGTGCCGCCACTCGTAAAAGCCGTCCACGGGGATGAGACAGCGCCATTTCTCGAAGGATTCCTGCAGGATGGGCTTTTCGCCGATGTTCTCGCTCTGCACGTTGACCAAAAGCCGGCCGCCCTGGGTCCAGGAGGCCACGAAACCCCACCGCAAAAGCCTCATCTCGGATTTTTGGTTTTCCAAGGTACGGATGACGGCGGGGACTTTTTGGGACGGAGCCACGTTGTAACGGGGCTTCCAATCCACGGCTTTTTCCAGCTTGAACAGGTGGGCGATGGCCTTGGGAGGGCTTTTGAGGACGAACCTTGAACACATGGGCTTATTTTAAAGTCTGGAATTCATTTCCCCAAATGATTTGGAGGGGAGGGATGTTGATTGAAATGACAGGATTTTCAAGTTAAACTACTGCCCCTTCACAGGAAGCTTCAGGTTTTTCTTTTGAAAGTAACGGACGTTTAGCTCAGCTGGTTAGAGCGTCGCGTTCACATCGCGAAGGTCGCTGGTTCAAGTCCAGCAACGTCCACCATCCTTTCCCCTTAAAACGCAACGTCGAACTGCAGGTAGTGATTGTAGCTCTGGGTCAGGGTGTCCACCGCGAAGGCGTATTGGATGCCCAAGGGAAGCCCCAGCCCGCCGCAAAGGTTGTCGTTGGTGAACCCTCCCCGCAACTGCAGGATGTTCAGCACGTTGTAGTTGAAGCCGAAATCCACGTGGTCCTCGAAGCCTAGGCCTTGATAATACGACGTTTCGTTGAAGAGGTCGTCCACGTCCATGTTGATATCCAATTCCTTGAGGGGCTTATAGGACGCCCCGATGCGCACATCCGTGGGCGCGGGATCGGTCACCATCCCGTAGAGGGGGTCGCCCGGCGAGGTTTTAAGGGTTGCGGTATCGTGAAGGATGTCCGTAGCCGCGATTCCGACCGAAACCTTGGGGTCCTGGAACTCATACAGGGCGCCTAAATCCACCCCCCAGCGCCAGGTGCTTTGTTCGATGTCGTTCTTCAGGTCGTTGCCGATATCCGAGTAGGAACTGGTGTTTTGCGCTACCAGGTAGGGCGAGTTGATGGAGGCGATGCGCCGGTTGACCGCCTTCAGGTTCATCCCCACCGACAAATTCTCATCGTCCTCCAGGGGCCGGGTGCAATAAGTTCCCATCAAAACCGTGTCCGAGTAGGTCAGTATTTCGATGGGGGCGATATCGTCAAAAAGGGTTTGTTGGCTGGCCTGGGAGGTCACGCTGGACAGGACGCTGCTGACGGTGCTGGCGAACTGGCTCACGCTGGCGTCGGAGGGGGTGGTGTTTTCAAGGGTTGAAACGGCGTTGCTTAAGGTCGTAATTTGCGAGGAGGTCAGGAACGAATTGATAAGCGTCTGGGCGCTGTCGTAAAGGGAAACCGCCGCGGCTTGG
>JASHQZ010000251.1 GCA_030038835.1 candidate division FCPU426 bacterium | reverse complement strand
GATGGTGCTGCCGGCGCTGATATTGTCGTAAGAATCGAAGACCTGCAAACTTTGGTTGCTGGCCTTCCAGTCAAGGGTGTAAGTCACGTTGCTGCTGGCGGCCAGGGAACTCGCGGACTCGCTTTTGGTCAAGGCGAGCGACGGGACCTGGACCGTCGAAGAAACCGTGTTACTGGTCACGGGACCGGACGCCGCTCCCGCAGCCGTGCCGATAGCTGAATTGGAAAAAGTTCCACTGGTTGTGCTCGAAGGGACGCTCACCAAAAGCCAGGCCACCCCGGTTTGCTGGGTGGTCGCCGCGCCGTTATAGAGATTCCAAGTAACCGTGTTTCCCGACTGGGTCCCACCGGGGCTTGCTTCCACTAAATTAGTACCCGAGGGGACGGTGTCCGTGAGGACAAAGCTGGTCGTGTCGACGAAAGAGTAGTCCATTCCGAAAAGGATCAGGCCGCCGGGCGCCACAGTGGAAGCCTCGGCTGTTTTTGAGACAGTGCAGGCGGCGGGTGGAAGGGGCACGGTAAAGGAGACGTCATTATTGGCTGAACCGGCATAATTCGGGTTTAAGTAGATATTGTAATCACGCATCGCCACATCCACATACCAAGTACCCGGCGATAAATTAGAGGGAACCGTAAAAGTTTCACTATAAGTATCCGTTCCCGCAGGCACGTTGGTTCCAATCGCCCCGCATCCACCATTGACTTGGGCCTCGGCGCCGCAACCATCCCCGATGACAATTGATTGGCCTGCGGTTCCGGCCGGTTGGATATTGGGAGAATTGCTAACCAAAATAAAAAAAGTAGGTTGGTTGTAGGCGCTGCTTTCGGCGTAAGACCACGTAACAGTGACAGTTGATCCCGGCGCGGGATCGGTGGGGTTGAGAGTTACATTGGACACAGAGGTAATTTGAGCCCAAAGGGTGTCAAAAACGTTAAAGGTTAAGAACAAAATGGCAAAAAATCTCAAAATTTTCATTTTCACCTAGTTCGCGCAAAGGTTACGATTTTCACAATTTTAAAATTCACCCATTTAAATCGTTTTTTGGAGTTCTCCCAAATTGTTTACACATTAAAAATATCGCATTTGGGGCAAAATTTCACTTTAAAGTATCGATTTGAGCGATGGAAATATCGAGAGGAATTTTCGGGAGCGCTTTTTCGGCCTTTTGGGCCCTACCGGACCAAAACGACTTTTCGCATTTTCTGGCTGAAGGGCTCCACCACATAGATGATATAGACCCCGCTGGCACAGGGATCGCCGTACTTGTTCTTCCCGTCCCAGCTATACCACTGGCTAACGGGTTCGGAAAGGGTCTTGGAATCCAGCGTTTTGATATGCTCCCCGGCCGTGTTGTAGATCCAAAGGTCGTATTGGCCGGGATAGGTGGTGTAATCGACGAGGATCGAAACCGGTTCCGAGGGGCTGAAGACGTTCTTGGAGACGTAAAAGACGTCTGCGATAACGGGCGTGGGGGTGGAGGTGGGAGTCGGTGTGGGGGTACAGGTATTTCCCGGAAAGCCGCAGGGGGTATTAGTGGCGGTAGGTGTGGCTGTGTTGGTGGGCGTGGTGGTCGGCGTTGGAGTAGAAGTAGCCGTCGCGGTGGGAGTGAAGGTTGCCGTTGAAGTGGGGGGAAAGGTATTAGTCGGCGTGGCAGAAACATTAGATGTTGCCGTGGGGGAGAAAGTGGCCGTCAGGGTCGGTGTGGGGGTGAGGGTCGGCGTCCCCTGGCAGGGCAATACCACATATTCCCCGGTATCGCTCGAACCCGTGAAACCCCAATAGACCGAACTGCTTCCGCCGAATACCTGGTCGACCATATCCTGGTTCATGGTCAACACCAGACTGCCGGCGAAATAAATGTTCATGGTCTCGGTCGCGGCGTTCCAGGATACTTCGAATGAATAGGGTGTTCCAACGATACTCCCCCCGCCGGGCAAGGCTGAAACCGGCCCCGCGATCCAATTGCCCATCACCCCATCTTCCAGCACCGCGATATGTTGATAGGACGGATCGTCCACGGGCGGGCCAGGATCAGGATAAGGATCGATTTCAACATCCACCGAGGGTGAAACAGGCGTGGTGGTAACGGTTCCGGCAATGTTGCCGAACCCTATTCCGGCTCCCCATCCGCCGATGGCGTTCAAGCCCTCGCTTTGAAGCACAAAGGCGATTCCATCCGCAGAGCTGACATAGACCGTGAAGGTCATGTCAAAGCTCGAGTCTAAATTGACTTGGGAATTGTTCCAGGCCGATCCGGCCGTATCTGTACCCGTAAAGCTGATGGCGCTAGAGGTCATCAGGGCGGAACCATTCGTGGTCCAGGACCCGATCGCGCAGGAAGCAGGGGTGGCTGTCGGCGTATTCGTCGCTGTGGCTTGGCAGAAAACCAAAGACGGAAAACTAAATGCAATTCCGCACCCAAAAACAAGCTTCAATATTTTCCCTGCCAAATTCGACCACCTTATATGGCCAACAGATCCATGGGTGTCTTCATTTAAAAACTTAATGGGCCGAAAACGCATATTCATAAATGTTGAAGCAAGCCGTGAATTTCAGCGTCTAATTATATCATCGTTTGGCGGACAAGGTCTGTTTCAAACCGACGCCAAACCTTGTGTCAGCGGACTAAAATAACCCTCCTCATTTTCTGGCTCAACGGCTCCGCCAAATAGATGATATAGACCCCGCTGGCGCAGGGGTCGCCATACTTATTCCTCCCGTCCCAGCTGTACCACTGGCTGACGGGCTCGGAAAGGGTCCTGGAATCCAGAGTCCTGATGTTCTCCCCAGCCGTGTTATAGATCCGAAGGTCGTACTGGCCGGGATAGGTGGTGGTGTCCACCAGTATCGAGACCGGGTTGGAGGGGTTGAAGACGTTCTTGGAGACATAAAAGACATCCTCGTAAACGGGCGTGGGAGTGACGGTGGGCGTCAAAGTAGGCGTACAGGTATTTCCCGGATAACCGCAGGGCGTGTCGGTGGCGGTGGGGGTGACCGTAGGGGTGGGGGTGGGAGAAGAGGTAGGCGTGGCTGTGGGACCGCTGGAAAAGCTCCCGGCTTGGATAAAAACGTTCGAATCCAGGTTGCAATCCCCGACGTCGCAGATAGCGAGTTCCATGGTGTTGGTTACCCCGGCGTTGACCGGTGCGTTCACCGTCAAAACGGTGGTCAAGCCGCTCATGGTGGTGTTCAAGTTTGCCGAGGGAAGGGTGATGTTACAGAAAGTGGTCGGTTGGCTGGTGTTGTTGATGTAATAAGAGGAATTGGTGCAGACATTGACGTTATTGACGTCAATAATGGTGGAAGTTCCCGGCA
>JASHQZ010000250.1 GCA_030038835.1 candidate division FCPU426 bacterium | reverse complement strand
GGGAGGGCGTGAAGGTGGAAGTCGGGGGCAGGGTGGTGTTCGTGGTGGGGGTAATCGTTGGGGTATTGGTGATGGTCGGGGTGTCCGTGATGGTGGGGCTCGGGGTGGGCGTGAAAGTATTGGTCGGCACGTTGGTGGGGGTGACCGGGGGCGGGGTGCAGGTGACGCCCGCGAAGGCCAGGGTCGGGTCATAGGCGAAATAAGGAAGGGAACTGTTCTCCCGGTAAAAAAACTTGGGGCCCGTAGGGCCCGGCGGAATGAGGCCAAAGGGCTGGTCGGCATTGACGATTTGGATCCAGGCATGGGTGACGGCGGAGGACCCCGTTCCCAGGCTCACGCAATAAACGTCGCCCGTCTGGAGGTACGAGGGGGAAGCACCCGCGGCTTGCTTGGCCGAAACCGAGGAGGAAACAAAAGCGGAAGTGACGGGAAGCGAGTCAAAACCGACGATCGGTCCGTTCCCCAAATAAGCGATTCCATCCGTACCCAAAGCGGCGATCGAGTAGTTTCCGGCGCCGAGGGAAGCGATGGCCAGATCCGGGTTTCCGGAAACCGCCGGGGCCAAGCTGGGCGACGACGTGGAGGAGAAAGTGTAATAAGCCGTCGTGACCCCGGCGGTGCTCACCCCGTAAGAGGAGGTATCCACCACGTAGCAATTGCGCACGACCGAACCCATGGTCACCCAGATATCGCTCACGCCGCCCGAGGTAATGTCGGATTGCACCGCGCCCAATGCCAGGGGATTGTTGTCGGAGGCGTCGGCGAGCTCGAAGGACATCAGGCGCGACGAGCCCTGGGGGACCGACAGGGAAAAATCGATCTCCCCGGACTGGGAGGCGGTGCTGAAGGGTCCGGCCACGCCGGTGACCGGTGACATGCTGGGCCCGGTGATGTTGTACAAAACCTCGTTGCTGGCGACCCCCAGGAGGCTGGCCTTGACCTCGTTGGAAATCGGGATGGAAAAGGAAAGGGAAAGGCCCCGCACGGCCTCCAAGGGGGCCGTGGGGGACATTTTGCTCTGGCAGCCCCAATAAAGCGTGGCCGCAAAAAGCATCGCGGCCAATATTAAATGTTGAATTTTAAATTTTAAATTGTTGTTTTTGAAACCTCGTTTCAAAAATTTCCATAATTTAGACTTAAAAATTAAGAATTCAAAATTCGCCTTTGGACGTTTACGGGGTGTCATAGGCTCACCTCGTAATGGGTGCCGAAGGTCCAATGGGCGTAATCGACGGCCACCCGGCCGAGTTGCTGGTCGATATCGGCGTTTTGCCAGACCACGTAGTCAAAACCCGCGAAGAACCTCAGCTGGGAGGAGGCGTCCAGCTTCAGCCGGTAGGAAGGCTCGATCCCCAGGAGGAAGCCGCCCCCGTCGTAGAAATAACTGCTCGTGGGGTAGTCGTTGGCCAGGATGTATTTGACCCGGCCTGCGACGGCGAAATCGCCGAAGGCGTAGCTGGGCGTGAGGTAAAACCGGGTCCCCAGGGAGGCATTGGCCGAGCCCGTCATCTGGGTGGGGAGGAAATATTGAACTCCGGCGTCGAAGGAAAGGGCCTTGGGGTTGGTCCAGCCGTAGGAGGCGTTGAGGTTGGGGCCCATGGTCAGCAGGCTGGAACCGTTCACCGTGGTGGGCAGGAAATAAAAGGCCGAGAAACGCAGGACGTCGCTTTGGCCCCCGCCGTGGTCGGCCACGCGGTTCAAGGAGAGGAAAGTCGAATCCCCCAACTTCAACTGCTCAGCCGGGGTCCCCACTTGGCCGTAATAGGGGTTGAAGGCGCCGGTGTACATATAACCCGCCGCTATCCCGTATTGCTCGCCGCCGGCCTGTAGGGAAAGCCCGTAAAGCAGGCTGGTCCCGAAGCCCCTCCCCTTGTAGTCGGAGTCGATGAACTCGGTGGGGACGATGGAATAGGTCTCCTCCGTCTCCCAGGCCGGATCGCCGGTGGGAATATTGATGCCCAGGCTCAGTAAAGAAGGAAGGTTGAAGCTCTTGAAATCCGTTTCCAAGCCGAGGACCGTATCCGAAAGATGCTGTAAGGAAAGGGTTTCGGTTCCGGCTTGGGAATCGGTATAGCTGCCCACGGCGTACTCGGTTTGCGCGAAAATCTTCCCGCCCTTCCAGGGGATGGCGGATAAAGTGAGCGGCGTCAAAAACTCCGTTCCGTTGTCCGGAAGGGCGCTGCTGGCCTGCCAGCCCACGCCTTGGACTCCGACGTCCAAGGAACCCCAATAAACCGGGTTGGGGGGCGGATTGGGGGCCTGGGCGAAAACCGGCGGCACGACCACAAGGAAAACCGCGGTCAAAATCAGTTTTAAGCTCATGTTGTTTTTGAGCCGCTGGTTCATGCCGATTTTCAATAACCGAATCAATGAAATCGGTATAGTCCCACAAATCATTAACCCCTTTAATGAGATGCGGGACAAAAACCTCCAAAATTCATAATTCAAAATTGAAAATTCAAAATTCGATTTCGCGGCCGGGGTCATGGGACGGCCTCCCCGGGCGGGACGATGATGTGGATCTGGATGCTTTGCTGGGATTGGTTGAGGTTGTTTTCCCCGTTGATCAAAATCCCGCTGGTGAATTGGGTGTTCAGGTCTTCCAGGCTGGAGGCGGGCGAGACTTCGGTGGTGGTGCCGGGGTTGGGGTTGTTGGAATTGCCCCCCGTTTCCGGGTTCGTCCCGCCGTTGTTTTCGGTGGAACCCGCCCCGCTTCCCCCCGATCCGTTGGAGTTGCCGCCGGAATTATTGGAGGACGAGTTGTTCCCGTTCGAGTTGTTGTTGCCGTTGGAACTGTTGGAGGTCCCGCCGCCCGCGTTTCCCTTTCCGCCCGTCTTGGCCCCCGTATTATTGGAACCGCCGTTTCCGGTGAATTGGCCGTTGAGGAAATGGCCCGACTGCCCCGCAGTGAAGAACAGGGTGTTCCCCTCGCTGAAGGCGGAAACCTTTCCCTCCAGGACGTTCAAGTCGAGGGACTTGGTTTGCGGGTTGAAGTCCATGGAAAAGGCCGTGCCGCGCACGCCGCAAACCACGCCGCCGGCCTCGATCTCAAAGGAGGATTTGGAGGAAAAGAGTTTCCGCACCTGGGCGAAAACCTTGCCCAGGGCCAGCTTGAGGGAAATCACCTTGTCCTTTTGGGAGGGTTGTTGGAGCTGGTTGAGGGTGAGTTTGCTGTTGGCCGATAAATCCAGCGTGGAGCCGTCGAACAGGGTGACCTGGGCCTGGGATTTGGCGCCCACTTGGATGGATTCCCCGGGATAGACCCCGTCACCTTTGGCCACCCGGCGCACCGAGCCTCCGCCGCCGGCGACCTTCACCGTGCCCTGGACCAGGGAGAAAAAATCCTCCGGGGCCTTGGTACCCGCCCAAGCCGGCGAAATCCACCCGAGGGTGGAGAGCAATGATAAAAAGACCCAGGTTCTTTTCATATAATTTACGCGGACCTTCTGAGATACGGCTTGTGTTTAAAGGTGAGTTTGAGTTTTAAAACCCAAAATGGAAATTGGTTTTACGTTTTATAAAACCCCTCGGCTGAACCGCCCGCCGCAGGGACCAGGTCTGGCTTAATTGGTGCCCCGGGGATGGACGCTGCCGGCGATGGGGTTGGTTTTGGAACCGCGCTTGCCTTTGGCCGAAGTACCGTTGGCCGGCGCGGGATTGACGGAGGTGGGTTTGATGGGGTTTTGCTTGCTTCCTAAAGGCGGGTTGTTTCCCGTGGATTGCGCCAAGGAAAGGCTTGGCACTAAAGCCATGAGAAAAACTCCAATCATGGTAAGTATGGTTTTTTTTGACATTTCGACTCCTCCTTATGACTCAACCGACCAGGCAAAGGAAAAATTTTCCCAAGTCAATTTTTCCGGATGAACATGGGCTGGACGCATTAATTTGCCACAATCTTACCTTTTTAAAGGCCGGTCCTGCAAGTTCAATGAGGCGTACCGAATCAAGGATGGATTCCCAACTCCTGAAAAACCTGGAAATTGTGTTGGATTTTGAAGTATCGGGGAAAAGGAAGCTCGAAAAGCAAAATTTACAGTTTCTAAACAGCCTTCCAGGTGGATCAGGAGTGGAAAAAGGGGCTTAAGCTTTCCCCTGGGTCGAAACCTTTTCTCAAGTTTTTCTTCACCCTTTTTATGCCTGTGGGGTTCAAACAGGGTTGAGGGCTTTCGATGAGCCCTAGGAGGAGTGGGGATCGGGAGGCGGCGGAAGCTCTCTTTTCCTTTTCAAGGCGTCCATGAAATGTTGCAGGATGATCGAGAACCGGTCCAGGGTGATGGGTTTTTCGATGAAGGTGTTGGCCCCGGCTTCGTAGATCGACTTCTCCACTTCCGCCGAATAAATCCCGCTGACGACGATGACGGGGATGTCCCTCAATTCCGGGGTCCGCCGGATTTCCGCCAATATCTCGGCGCCCCCGGCCACGGGCAGCATCCAATCCAAAAGCACCACGTCCGGCCAGGGGGCGTCCTGGAAGTGGTCCTTGTGGCCGATGAAGTCCAAGGCCATCCCGCCATCCCTGATGATGCGCAATTGGTAGTCGGCCTCAAAGCCTTTCAAGGCGAGGGAAACCAGCCGCGCGTCGGCGGCGTTGTCCTCGATAAGCAGTATCTCGAATTTTAACCGCGGTTCAGCCAATAGGTTCATCCGGGCTGCCTTCCTTCGCCGCTTCATCCAGGCGGCATCCATACTATCCTTAATTATTTTTACGGGGCCGTAATGGTTACAATAAGATTCTGGGGGTCCTGGTAGGAAAACATCTGACCCATACGGCATTTTGAGTGCCAATCTTTCCGCGAAAGCCTTTTCCACACTTAAAAGCCTCCGGAAGCGGCCTTTTTCGCAAAATAAACCTCAAACGGCCCCAGGGAAAGATTTTCCCGTTTTAGGAAAATTCTTTCCCTGGGGCCGAAATTTTTTCAGGTGACAGGGGGTCTCCCGAAAAACCGGCGTAGGTTCCAAAGAAAATGATTTTGGAACTCGGGTTGTACTTTGGCCCAAAGGGCCAAGCAGGTTTGGCTTGAACGACGGGCCGCCTGTTTCAAGCCTGTCATCCGCAACCGTCGGTTCAGTACGGGGAAAACACCCTCCTTTTCTTCCCATCGAAGTAACCCATCCTTCAACCCCGCCGTAGAATAAAGCGCAAGCCATTGGGGAGGGAGGTTTCATGCTTTATCTGCTGTTTTTCAGTTTCTTGGCGGGTTTCGCCACCATCCTGGCGCCTTGTATCTGGCCGTTGTTGCCCTTGGTGCTTTCGGTCTCCTCCACGGGGGGCAAGCGCAAGCCCTTCGGCATGACCCTGGGGGTCATGACCAGCTTCACGTTCTTCACCCTTTTCGTATCCTATCTCGAGCGTTTCCTGCACATTAACGCCAATGTTTTCCGCCTGGTGGCGGTCCTCATCATCGGTCTCTTGGGCATTTCCCTTTTATTCCCCTCCCTGGGGGCAAGGTTTGAGTCCTGGGTCAACCGGGTCCTTCAGCCGCTCCAAAACAAGCTCCAGGGAAAGGGGGAAGGCACGGGATTCGGCGCGGGCTATGGGGCGGGGTTTTCCATCGGTTTGGTTTGGGCGCCCTGCGCCGGGCCCATCCTGGCCACTATCGCCACCCTGGCCGCCACCCAATCGGTCAATTTCCAAGTGGTTCTCGTGACCCTGGCCTATGCCGTGGGGTTGGGCATCCCCCTTTTCCTCATCGCCCTGGGAGGGTCCGTGTTTTTCGCCCGTATGCGGCGGGTGAACAAATATACGGGCCGCATCCAGCAGGCTTTCGGCGTCCTTATGATCGCGGTGGCGCTCCTCATTTACACCAATTACGATAAAACGATCCAACTGAAAATCCTCCAAGCCTTCCCTTCTTATGGAAACCTGTTGGGCGGTGTGGAAAACAATAAAATCGTGAGTGAGCAGCTGGACCATTTAAGGGGCGGAAAGGCCCTGGAAGACACGAAGGGTCGGCTGTCTGATCTGGGGCCCGCACCGGGTTTCACCGGAATCACGAACTGGCTCAACAGCAAGCCCCTGACCCTGGCGGACTTGAGGGGAAAGGTGGTCCTGGTGGACTTCTGGACCTACAGCTGCATCAACTGCCTCAGGACCCTTCCCAACACCAAATCCTGGTGGAAGGAATACGGCCCGGACCATTTCGTGCTGATCGGCGTCCACGCGCCGGAGTTCGCCTTCGAGAAGGACACCGCCAACGTGGAAAAAGCGCTGGAACAGTTCGGCATCACTTATCCCGTTGCCCAGGACAACGACTTCTCCACTTGGAACGCCTACCACAACGAATATTGGCCCGCCGAATACCTCATCGACGCCAAGGGCCATATCCGCCTCGCCCATTTTGGGGAGGGGCACTATGACGAGATGGACGCCGCCATCCGGCAGCTCCTGGCCGAGGCCGGTTACCCCGCGCAGGGAGAGGCGTCGCTGGTGGGGACATCTTCCGACGATTACGACCAGACCCCCGAATCCTACTTGGGGCTCGACCGTTTGGAACGCTTCTCTTCCCCGCAGGATCCCGTGGAGGGGACGCAAACCTATGCTTTGCCCAAAACCCTTCCCAACCACCATATCGCTTATGAGGGGGCCTGGACCTTGACCGGCGAGTCCGCCAAACCGGGCGTGGGCTCGGCCCTTGAGATCCAGTTCACGGCGGACAAGGTGTTCCTGGTAATCGGTCCTCCCCCCCGGGGCGGTCGGCTGTCCCTTTACCTGGACGGAAAGCCCGTGGCGAGCGCGGGGGGCTCGGACGTGAAGGACGGGAAGATCACGCTGGACAGCCACCGCTTGTACAACCTGGTGGATCTCCAAGGAAAACCCGGACCCCACCGCCTGCGCATCGTTTTTGACGACCCAGACATCGCCGTTTACGCCTTCACTTTTGGTTGAGGCCATTTCAAAGTCCCGTCCAACGCAAAGGCGCCATTTCCCTGTCGCCTCCCGGCTTTCCATTAAGAGGCTCTAACAAAAATCTCTCACCACGAAGTAAACAAAGGACACAAAGTTAAACCATGTTGTTTTTTTAAAGGGTTTTCATGCCTCACTTTGCGTACTTCGTGCCCTTTGTGGTAAGAGTTTAGGTTTTTGTTAGCGGTTCTAAATCTTTCCCTTTGTCGTAAAAAATAGCCCGGGGAAACCCGAAGGGTGAAAATGCCCGTTGTCACCTTGTCATCAAGAGGACGGCGTCCCTAGGTTGATGTGGAGGTAATCAACCGGATAAAGGAGGGAGCGCCATGAGAACCGCAACGGGATGGATTGGGCCCCTGGTCGTGTTCGGCGGAATCTTGGGCTTTTCCGCCATGGCCAGGGCGCAGGTGAATCCGCAAATCCAAAAGGACATCCAACAACGCTTGGCTCATCTCCAGGCCGCCCAGGGGGCGATGAACGGGTCCCAAGCCGACCTGGAGGACGCGAAAAAGGACCTGGCGGCGTCCCAAACCTTCGACGAAAGGGAAGCCCTGCGATCCCGGATGAGCAAGGACCGCTCGGATATCGAGGAAGATACCTCGAAAATCCTGGACGACGTCAATTACCTGCAGGGCGTTTGGAATTACCTGACCCCCCAGCAGCAGGCTTTCGTGGACGCCGTGCAGAAAGGCTTGGGCCAATAAGGCCTTCGGTCAGCGCGCCAGGGGGTAGTCCTGTCCGCTGTAGGGGCTCTGGGGTTTATCCGTGGGCGTAGGGGCCGGGGCCACCGGGGTAAAGGGTTCAACGGGCTTCAAGCGCAGGATCACGTTGTCTTGGATGTCGGTCACGTAGAGCCGGTTTTCCGGGTCGCTGGCGATGCCCCTGAACTTGGGCTGGAAGGCTGGGCTTACGATTTCATCCTTGGCGCGCCACTTTCCCAGGTACTCGTAGAGCCCGTCCCGGCTGTTGTAAAACAGGATCCGTCCGCTGGCCCCGTCCGCGATGGCCGCCACGCCGACCGGGGT
>JASHQZ010000249.1 GCA_030038835.1 candidate division FCPU426 bacterium | reverse complement strand
GGGAGCCTCCCCCAGGGGCGGACCTTGAGGCCGACCTGCCCGAGGGAGTGAAACAAAGGGCGGGGGACGACAAGGCCCAAGCGTCGAAGCTGGCCAAGCTTCTTTACGCTTTCGGCTACAACGGCGACTACGGGTATTGGTTGGATCGCTTCGATTGCATCGCGGAGGTTTACGAGAAGGAGTTTGAGGCCGAATTTTATTCCCAGGAGCGCCGGGATCAGTTCACGCAAAACAAGTTGTACTACGGCTGGGAGCCGGTAGGGGAGCCGAGGCTGATGAGCTGGACCCGAGCCACGGACATCATGCTCGTCGTGGGGAACGTGACCCAGCTGAGCGATGCGGACTATCCGGGGCAGGTGGTTTGGAAAAAGCGCGAAGCCTTGGAAATCACCTTCTACCATGACTCGGAAGGCAATTGGGCCGTGACCAAAATTGAGGAAGTGAACGCGGGGAAGTGAAACGCCGGGGATGACGGCTCCCGAAAAAAAGTTTGTCGGATAAGGAAAAGCCATCATTTCCGCCTGAACGCGCTTATCCCAGCGCCCCGAATCCGGTAAGATGATCCCCCGTGCTCCGAAAATCGAATAAAAAATCCTGGAATTGGCTGTGGTGGACCCTGGCGTTAGCCGTGGGCTTCGTGGATTGGACCCTTGTCCGGGAAAGGAAGGCCCAGGCCGCGCCGGATCCCGTCCCCGCCCAATTCGCGGACCCGGCCGGGGCCTTCGCGCCGGGCCCCAATCCCCGGTACCGCCAAGTCCAGCGGCGCGCCAAGAACCAGAGGATACTGATGATCGGGGCACTGGGGAAAAAGACCCTGACGGCCGACCAAGCCCGGGCCATCCTCAAGACCCTGCGGTCCGTGGACTTAGCGGAGCAGGCTTACGTCCAAGGCCAGCCCGGCCACGAACTGACCTCCGAACAACAGGACGGGTTGAACCGGATGCTGGACGAAAACAGCGGGGTCCTGGGTGAGAATGACGCCGAATCCGGCCAGGCGCCCTGACCGGGCCCCTTGACGGACCTGCCCTTATGTAATACGTTGTAAGACAAAGGAGCCATCCATGAAACAAACCATTACCATCCGGCTTCCCAAGGAATTGAGCAAGGAGCTTGAGAAAGTCGTCAAGTACGACCATGTCCCCGTCAGCAGCGTGGTCCGGGAATCCATCCGGCGCTATGTTGCCATCCGCCGCTTTGAAATGTTGGCGGAGCAGACCAGGCCTTACGCGGAGGCCCAAGGATTGCTGACGGATGAGGATGTTTTCAAGGCCTTGAGGAGTTGAAAATTGTTTTTGACTCGAATGTCATTATTTCCGCCTTCGCTTGCCCCGGCGTCTGCCGGAACGTCTACAGGCTTTCCATTAAGAACCACGAGATTTATTTAAGCGATCACTTGATGAGCGAGATCAAGGCGGGATTCGCCAAGAAACTGAAACTGCCGGTGGATAAAATGTCTGATAATCTCCAGTACGTCCGGGAGAATTGCCGGATCGGCGTTCCCGAAACTGTTCATGCGGATCAATGCCGCGATCCCAAGGATCTCCCTGTTTTGGGTTTGGCTTCGGCGGTTAAGGCCCGTTTGATCGTTTCGGGCGATGGCGATCTCCTGCATCTTAAAAAATTCCAAAAAATCGGGATCGTCTCACCCCGCGGTTTATGGGAATTAATCCGGGAAAAAGAAAACGAGGTGAAATAATGAGCCCCGTTTCCTATGGCCCCTCAGATATCAACAATCCACGTGGAACGCCCTTCGCGGGGATGGTGCCGGAGAGCTTTTGGCTGACCAAGGCCCTTCTTTTCGACCTGGAATGGATTCTCCGCGACGCCCAAAACCCCCACTTCAACAAGGCCGATTATCCCGGGGAGTCGCCCCTGGCCGCCTTGAAGCACTGTTTGCGGCTTTTGCGGGGCTTTGAAATCCGGACGGCCGTCACCTCCAACCTCGATCAAAAGACGGTCGTGGGCAAGCTGGCCCGCTTGAACCTGGCCGAGGACTTCGACAATATCCGGTGTTTCGAGGATGTCGCCGAACTCAAGCCCAAGACCGAGCTTCACCTGCTTTCCATGGACATGCTGGGCGTCAAACCCTTAAGGGCCGTGGCTTTTGAGACGGACCTGGACGGGGTCAAGGCGGCCCGGGCCGCTGGCGTTTTTTGCGTGGGGATGCCGCCGCAAGTGGACGGCCAGGCCGACATGAAGATGGACTCGTTCTTGGACAAGCCGCTTATCCAAATCCTTGAAAAAATTGACCAACAAAAGCGATCGGTATTTTCTAAGGCTTCGAAGGCTTCCCCAGACAATTCCCGACGAATTCCTGGATAGGTTTTTCATACTGGTAAGCCACGCTGGGAAAGTCGTTGTGGTCGATGCCGGTGATGGTGATCCATTGTTTGGGCGCCACCGCTTGGCTGAAGACCCGTTGGCCCAGCTCGATCGGGATGACCGTGTCTTTTTCCGCGTGCACTTCCAATAAGGGGCAGGAACGCTCCGTCACGTATTTTTCCGTCCCAAACTTGTCCCAAATCATGAAAGGGAACACCAGCAGCCAGGGGTTCCGGTAACGGCTGACCGCGCAAATGGAGGGGAAGGCGCCTTCCAGGATCAGCCCGGCGGGATGGGTTTGGGCGGCCAGCCAGGCCGCCACTGAGGAACCGAGGGAATGGCCCCAGATCAGGATCCGGCTGTCCGGAATACCTTTGGCCTTGAGCCATTCATAGGCGGCCAGTGCGTCGCCGTCCACGGCTTTTTCGCTTAAGGGCGCCTTTTGGCTGCCTCCGTAGCACCGGTAATCAAAAATGAGCGCGTCAAACCCGAAATCGTAAAAAATCTTGGAGACCTGCGCCAATTGGGAAAGGCAGTCGGCGTTCCCGTGGCAATACAATAGGATAGGGCGGTTAGGGTCATGGCCCGGATGTTCGATCCACCAACCCGTCAAGGTGACGCCGTCAAAGGAAGGGAAAGAGACGTCCTTGTAATCGGTGAGGCGGTCATCCGCCGGCGTGGCGCCGGTCAGGCC
>JASHQZ010000248.1 GCA_030038835.1 candidate division FCPU426 bacterium | reverse complement strand
GCCATCGACGCCCCCCTGGCCGCCACCTGGGTTTTTTACCGCCGGGACGAGGCCATGGACTGGCTGGGCCGGGCCTCCTTTCCCCTCATCGGCAAGCTGCGCCGGGGCGCGGCCTCCAACAACGTTTATCTCCTGGGATCCCGTTCCGAGGCCGCTGTCTACTGCCGGAAGATGTTCGGGCGGGGCATTGATCCCGCGCCCCGGCTCTTCAGCGACATGGGGGTGCGCATGAACAAGGCCAAAAAGCTGAAGTCGGGCAAGGACGTGGTGAAGGCCTTCGCCAAGCTGGCGGTCAAGATCTCCAGTGTCCGGCATTTCTCGCAGGTGGAGAGGGGTTACGCGTTTTTCCAGGAATTCATGCCCGATAACAAGTACGACGTCCGAATCTTCGTCATCGGCAACAAGGCCTTCGGCTTCACCCGCAACATGCGCAAGGGGGATTTCCGGGCGTCGGGCAGCGGGTCCTTCGATTACGCCCGGGACCGGATGCCCGACGAAACCGTGAAAGCGGCCTTCGACGTTTCCAACAAGCTGGGGTTTCAAGCCATGAATTACGATTTCCTGCGGGACAAGGCGGGCAAGTACAAGTTGATTGAAATGAGCTTCGCAACCCTCGCCAAGCCCACCTATGACTGCCCGGGTTACTGGGACCAGCGCTTGAAATGGCATGAGGGGCATTATTGGCCCCAGGCCGAGATCTACAAGGTCGTGGTGGAAGGCGGGAACTGAGGGGCCGGACCCTTCCTTAAGGGGTGGATTGGCTTAGGGTCACTGTGGCTTCCTGGCTGCGGGGGTACCATTCATTGGCCGAATTCACGGGGACCACGATGAAGGAATAGGCGTCCTGGTTTCCAGGCACCTTCATCAGCAGGTTCGTATCGGCCGTGGTGATGGCCTTCAGGACCTCGTAGACCCCGTCCAAGGCCGGGCTGTAGAACAGCATGTAGCCGGTGGCGGCGGGCTCGCCGTCCCAGGCCAGGAAGACCTCCCGGTCGGGTTGGGCCACCGCGCTCAGGCGCCGGCCTGGGAACGCCCCTATTTGGGCCAGTTCCCCGCCCGTGGGATACCAAACGCAGGTCCCGATGGTTCTTTCCTTCTGTTCCCTGTTCACGGAGGTCACCGTCCACTGGCAGCCCAGGTCCTCCGATGCGTTGATCAGCCAGACCCGGTTCGATTTGGTGGGCTCGCGGGTCACCTTGACCGCCTGTCCCCCGGGCGGTTTGCGGTAAAGGTTGTAGCCCGAAATTCCCCTTTCCCGGGGGACGGCCCAGGAAAGTTCGAGGCCCACCGAATCCACTTTCGCGGTCAATCCGTTGAAGACCGACTTCGGCGGGCGGCTCCCCCCCTCCTGCTGGGCCAGTTCGAGGGCCCCTTTCTCATCCGGCGTGGTGAAGTGTACCTCGGGGGAAGGATAGCTCCGGCTTCCGCCATCGCCCATGGAAATCACAGCGATGCTGTAAGCCGTTCCCGGGGAATAATTTTTGAGGTCAAAAATGGTCCCCGTAACGGGTTGGGACGCCGTCCAATTACCGCCATTGAGCGGCCGGGTCATTACTTCATAGGATCGGACCGGGCCCGAAGCCTTGTCCCATTGGACCTCCATCGTTTGAAAATCCTTTTGGCGGACCGTCACGTTTTGGGGGGCGTTGAGCTCGCTTCCCGGGATCCAGGGCCCGTCCCAGCGGAAGATGCCCGAGAGGCGGTTGACGGTCCCGAGATTGTTGTAGGGTTCGAAGGCGTAATCCAGTTGGAAGAAGGAGTAGCGGATCCCCGCCCCGGCCGAGAAGCCCTCGGTTTGGGAGTTGGCCAGGTAACCGGCCCTCAAGGCGAAGGTTTTCTGGTACCAGTATTCCGCCCCCACGCTGAAACGCTGGGTGGCGTCCGTCACCTCGTCGGAGGCGTCGGCAGCCAAGGTCAGGCGGTAGGAGGGATCTTCCAGGGCGGTAAAGGCGACCCCCCCGTTCACCACCATCGGGAGCGGCTCCATGCTGGAAAATTGGACGCCCGGGCCCAGGTTGAGGACGCTTCCGGCCAGGGCCAGCCGGGGGGTCACCCGGTAGAGTGCCCCGAAATCGAACCCGAAACCGGTCCCCTCCACCGTGGAGAGCTTCTCGTCGATATATTCGATTCCCGCGCCCAATTGCAGATTGTTGAAGCACATCCCCCAGTCCGCGATCAGGGCCGTGTCCTGGGCCGAAACGGCGGGCGTGGAGGCCGAACTCGTGCTGTTGAAGGGGGCCGTTCCCAGGCCTAGGTAGCCCAGCCCCAGGACGCCGCTGGAGCCCAGCGGAACCGCCGCGCCCACGAAATCGTAACCGATACCGGCCAAGAAATCCTCGTGCCCATACCCGATTTCCGGCAGCAGGATGTTCCCCAAACCCGCAGGGTTGAAAGTGAGGGTGTCGACGTCGTCGGCCACGGCGCTGAAAGCCTGCCCCATGCCGTCGGGCCGGGCGCCGGGGGTCATGAGCAGGAAATCGGCGCCCGAGGTCAGGGAAGCCGCATGGGCTTGGACGGCCGACATTAAAAAGACGGCCCATAGGCCGGATTTTAAATCCTTAGCCTTCAATTTTAAATCATGGAAGGATTTTCGACCCGCGAAAATCCCCAGCCATTCAAAATTCGACTTCTTCATTGCTTCAACACCACCACTTTCCGTATCACCGTCGTGCCGTTGGCTTGCCGCACCGCCACCAGGTAAAGGCCGGTGGAGGCGGGTGATCCGTCGCCGTCCTTGCCGTCCCACACGGCGCTGGAGGCGCCCGACGTGACGGTCAGGCGCCGGATCAGGGCGCCGGTGGCCGTATGCACCGTGATGTCCTGGGGATCCCCGCCGCCGTCGTTGTACAGCACCGTCAGGGGCGCGTCGCTGAGGTCATGGAACACGTTGGCGCTCAGATAAACCGCGCCCGTGGCCACCGCCGGGGTGGGGGTGGCGGTAGCGCGGGACACCTGAGCCACGGACCACCAGGAGAACTCGTCGGTCACCACCGTGACCGCGCTGGTCGATATGCCGACGACAGTGGCCGGGGCCCAGCTGGCGCCGGTGCTGCCGCTGTTGGTCAGGACCGTGACGCCCGATGTCTCGCCCAAGCTGTTGGGGAAGACCAGGGTGACGCTCGCATCGGGTTGGACGGTGGCCGAATTATAGGAAGCGCTGATGAAATAAACCTGTCCATTGATCTCGAACCCTGAATTGGCCGGCAGGGAGGGCCCGGTTCCCGATCCGTAATCGGTGACGGCGATTTGGACGGGGCTCACGCTAAAAGCGTTGGCCGGCAGGGAGAGAATGATGTTGCCTAAACCCAAAGGGGCGTAGGAATTGGCGGCCTCGGTGTAAGTGAAGCTGCCCGAGCCGCTGGGCGTATCGGTAGACGTGGCCGTGGGGGTGAAGGTGCCCGTCAGCGTCGGCGTGTCGGTCACCGTCCAAGTGGTCGTCAGGGTGGCGGTGCCGGTGGGCGTGGAAGAGGCGGTGAGGGTGGGGGTCTGGGAGGCCGTCGTCGTCGGGGTCGGAGTGACCGTGCTGGTGGCCGTTAAGGTCGCCGTGTCGGTGGCGGTGCCCGTGGCCGTGGAGGTCGGGGTCGGGGTGGGGGTCAGAGTCGTCGTGGAAGTGGCCGAATGGGTGGCCGTTGGGGTGGCTGTGGAGGTGTCGGTGGTGGAGGGCGTATCGGTCGGGGTTGAGGTGAAGACCGGGCTGTTGGTCGGTGTGCCGGTGGGTGTTTCCGTTGCCGTATCCGTCGCGGTATTGGTGCCTGTCCAGGTATAAGTCGGT
>JASHQZ010000247.1 GCA_030038835.1 candidate division FCPU426 bacterium | reverse complement strand
TTTTTCCAAAGCTTTTTACGGCTGCGGCTCCAATAGGTCACGTTGCCTGTCTTGAGGGTGTGTTCCAGGGCCTCGCGGTTGGCGAAAGCGAACATGAGGATTTCGCCGGTCTTCTCGTCCTGCGCGATGACGGGGATCAAACCGTCTTCTTGGAATTTCAAGGTGTCAATCCAGCCCATGAGTTTCCTCCAAAAAATTAAATCGCTGTCATTGCGAGGAGCCGCCCCGAAGTAGGGGTGTTTGCGACGAAGCAGCCCCAGTTAAAGTTAGGGAGAGGATGTTACCCGAAGGTAGGACCAGATGCAAATTGATTCAATGGAGCCGCCGGTGCTCGCTTTCCAAAACGGCGTAAAGATAGGAATCCCGCCATGCGCCCTTTTGAAAAACATTCCGGCGCAGCAACCCTTCCCGCTTCATGCCGGTCTTTGCCAATACCCTAGCCGAGGCTTTGTTCAGGGGGTCGCAAGTAGCCCAGATGCGGTGGAGTTTAAGTTTGGAAAAGCCGAAATGAACGAGGGCCTTGGCCGCCTCCGTGGCATAGCCCTTTCCCCAATAAAGGCGGTTGAAGACATAACCCAAATCCCCTTCCATGAAAGCCGGATTTTGGATCCGGATCCCGCATCCACCGATCAACCGGTCTTCCGGTTTCAGGACCACCGCCAACTCAAATTTGGTCCGCGGCTTTTCCCCGCCCAGGCGGAGGACCCTTCGAATATAAGCCCTCGTTTGGGAAGTCGAATTGGGGCCCCAAGGCATGAACTGGACCACTTTGGGATCGGAACCATAGACATGGGCGGCCTTCCAGTCAGCCGCGACAAAATCCCGCAAGATCAATCGCTTGGTTTCTATCCGTGTTGGGTTTTTCATAATCTTCCGTTGGATACAAAGGAATTAATTAGAAGCCCGAGGCCAGGGACCTAAACGGGGCCATGGCTTTCTGATGAGTTTTTCGACCAACTTTTCGGGATCGGTTTCAAGGGCAAGGGCCTCGATCAGTCCCGGCTTCACGAAGCCTTCCGATTCGACGCCTGAGAGGAACCGGAAAAGGCCGTCGTAATAGCCTTCGACGTTGAGGAAGCCGATGGGCTTGGCTTGGAAACCCAGCTGGTTCCAAGTGATCATTTCCATGGTCTCATCCAAGGTGCCGAACCCGCCCGGCAAGGCGATGAAGGCGTCAGCCAGTTCCGCCATTTTGGCCTTGCGCGCGTGCATGCCCTTCACGACATGCAGTTCGCTCAATCCGGGATGGGCCACTTCTTGAGTTCTCAGGGCTTCCGGCAGTACGCCGACGGCTCGCCCGCCCTTGGCCAAAACCGCGTCCGCCACTTGCCCCATAAGGCCGGTACGGGAACCGCCATACACCAAGGATAGCCCATGATCTGCCAAGACTTTCCCCAATTGCTCCGCCTTTTCAGCGTAGCTGGGCTTCGTTCCGGAACTGGAGCCGCAATAAACGCATATCGCTTTCATGGATTCGAAGGGGCCTTTGCCTTTTTCTTTCCGAATAACCGTTCCAACGCCAGGACAATACCGGTCGCCACGGAGCATCCGATGAAGAACCAATGCCCCACCGTCTTAAGGCCGCCCGGCGGGCAAAAAATCCAAAGGGCCAGGCTCCAGGGAAGGGGGTTCGTGACCACCAATCCAAGGGAAAAACCGGCCATGGCGCCCAGCCTTTTCCCGCCTTGGGGTATTTCCTTGATGCGCTCATGGATGCGGTGGACGGCATGAAAATAAATGAAACCAGCGATGAGGCCCAGTATCCAAAAAGCCCCGGTGCCGAACCCGGCCAGCCAAATCTTCAGCTTGAAGAAACCCCAATAGGCTTGGATTCCCAGCCACCCCAGGCCGACCAGGGCGAGCAGGTAAAGGAACAGCTTGAATTTGGTGAACCGCTTTTTGGGAATGGTAGGGATCGGATCGGTCATGGCAAGATTCAGTTTACACTAGGCGGGCCGTCAATACTTCCCCGGTTCCTTTTCGACGATTTGGATCGCGAATTCCAGGGTTTCCTTATTGATGGCCGCCTTGGCCACATAAGGATTCTTGCCTCGCCAGGCGCGGAACACATCGGGGGATTGTTTCATGATGCCGTCGATGAAAAAATCCAGTTGCTTTTGGGCGAAAGCCTCGACTTTTTCCAGGGTTTTTTCTTCGGAGGATTTGCTGGCGAAATGCAAGATGACGTTCTTGCGGATGAGTTTTTCAATCTCAGTGATCATGCCTTTGGATTCGGGCATATTTTTTCTTTTCCGTCATCACGAGGAGCCGAGCCGATAGGCTCGTTTGGCGACGTGGTGATCTCAGGCATTATGAACAACCGGGGATTGTCCTGGGGCTAAAGTCCCAGGATGGTTGGCCGAATTCAGGCCAACTACCACAAGCCTGCCCCTGAACGCGCCGACCCTTCGAGAGCCTCAGGGCCCTGAGCAACGTCGAAGGGTTGGCGCAGGGGCTCGCAATGATATCTTTTTTAGTCTTCGCTTATCTCAATCTCGAACTTATTGGCCACCGGTGTCATCCGAAGATGCACATGGTAGGGGTGGCCATTCGCCCATTGGGCCCGGAGTTCGGGCATTTCCTTGACGATGCCATTGATGAAGAAATCCAGCTGCTTTTGGGCGAAAAACTTCACCTTGTCCGGGGTCCTCTCGGCGGGTTTCAGGGGCGTGAAGTACTTGTCCACGTTGTCCTGGACAAGCTGTTGAAGCCGTTGGACAGCGGGTTTGGGTAGGCTCATAGTCTCACCGGGATGTTCTTGGACTTAAGGTATTCCTTGGCCTGTTTCACCGAATATTCCCGGTAATGGAAGATGGAGGCGGCCAACACCGCGTCGGCCTTGCCTTGGAGGATTCCCTCGGCCAGGTGTTCCAAACTTCCCACCCCGCCGGAAGCGATCACCGGCACCGAAACCGCCTCGGAGATGGCGCGGGTCAGCTCCAAATCATAGCCGTTTTTGGTGCCGTCCCGGTCCATGCTGGTCAAAAGGATTTCCCCCGCCCCCAAAGCCACGCCTTGCTTGGCCCATTCCACCGCGTCCTTGCCCGTGGCCGTGCGGCCTCCATGGGTGTAAACCTCCCACCCTTTTGAGGCGTCGTTGGGATTCCGCCGTTTAGCGTCAATGGCCAGGACGATGCATTGGGCGCCAAACTTTTCCGCGCCTTCCTTCAGTATCTGGGGGTTCTCCACGGCCCGGGTGTTCAGTGAAACCTTGTCGGCCCCGGATTTCAACAAGGTCCGGATGTCGTCGGTGGTGCGCACCCCCCCGCCCACGGTGAGGGGCATGAAGACGGCCTCGGCCGTACGGGTGACTACGTCCAGGAGGATATTGCGTTTCTCATGGGAGGCGGTGATGTCGAGGAAAACCAGCTCGTCGGCGCCTTCGGCGTCATATTGCTTGGCGATCTCGACAGGGTCCCCTGCGTCGCGCAGGTTCTCGAACTTGACGCCCTTGACCACCCGGCCTTCCTTGACATCCAGACAGGGGATGATGCGCTTGGCTAACACCGCAAACCTCCAAAAAGTTTAACCACAGAGGACACAGAGTACACAGAGAAAGCAATATTTTTCATTTTAAAAATCATCTAAATTCATTTTCCGTCTCTGTGTTCTCTGTGCCCTCTGTGGTTCAAAATTACTTTTTCTTTTTGGTGCGCGGCTGCAGGGGTTCCTTGGCGATCTTGATGGCCTGTTTCAAGTCGATCTTTCCGGTGTAGAGGGCCTTGCCGATGATGACCGAGGTGATCCCGTATTTTTCCAGACGTTTGGCGTGCTCGATGTCGCGGTAGCCCGACATGCCGCCCGAGATGATGACCGGCACCTTGACGGCCCGCGCTAATTCCTTCGTGCTTTTGAAATTGGGGCCCTCGAGCATACCGTCTCTTTGGATGTCGGTGAAAATGATCTGGCCCACGCCCAGCTCGACCATTTCCCTGGCCAGGTCGATGGCGTTCACCTTGGTGACCTGTTTCCATCCTTTGATGGCCACCATGCCTTTCCTGGCGTCGATGCCCGCGATGATGGACTTGCCGTATTCCTTGACCGCCTCCTTGACGAATTCCTTGTTCTGGACCGCCGAGGTGCCAAGGATAACCGACGTAACGCCCGTGGAAAGCACCTTCTCAATGGTTTTAAGATCGCGGATTCCGCCGCCCACCTGGACCCTCAAGTCCGTGGCCTTGATGATCTCCTTAACGTAGTCCAAATTGGCCAATTTGCCGGAAAAAGCGCCGTCAAGGTCGATGACGTGCAGGCGTTTGGCTCCCTTGAGCTTCCACAACTTGGCTACGGAAACGGGTTCTTGGGAATAGACGGTCTCGTCACGCAGGTCGCCTTGCACCAATCGCACGCAGCGGCCCTTGCGGATGTCGATCGCCGGAATGACGTACATTTAAACCCCATTTACCACAGAGACGCGGAGGCACAGTTTAATCTTTTGATCGAATATCTTCGGCTGTGCCCCTGTGGTGAAAATTTAATTTTCGGCTAAGGTTTTGAAGTTTTCGTAGATTTTGAGGCCTACGGACTGGCTTTTTTCCGGGTGAAACTGGGTTCCGAACAGGTTCTTTTCCCAAACCATGCAGGTGAAATCGACCCCATAGGAAGATTGGGCCGCGATGATGGAAGGATCCTTCGGCACAACATAGTAAGAATGGACGAAATAAAGGAAATCATTGTCTTTGAGGCCCTTCAACAAGGGATTTCCGTTCTTCTGGACCCGGATCTGGTTCCACCCCATATGGGGGACTTTCTGTCCCTGGTTGAATTTCACGACCCGGCCTGGAAATACGTCCAATCCTTTAGAAATGCCGAATTCCTCGCTTTCGGAAAAAAGCATCTGAAGTCCGACGCAAACCCCCAGGAAAGGCTTGCCCGAGGCGATATAGGCCTTGATAGCTTTTGCCAGGTCAGACCGGTGCATGGCGTCCATGGAGTCCTTGAAGGCCCCGACACCGGGCAGAACCACGCCTTCGGATTTTTCCACGTCCTGCCAGTCGGAGGTCACACGGGTCTTGGCTCCGACTTTTTCCAGGGCCTTAGCCACGCTGTGCAGGTTGCCCACGCCGTAATCCACTACCGAAATCATCCGCTCTCCTAAAAGCCAGTCGAGAATTTTAAATTCTTAATGTTTAATTTTAAATTTTTAAAAATTCCAATCCGGGATCCGAATTGGAATTAGCGTCAATTTAAAATTCATAATTCAAAATTGGTTTTCAGAGGTTGCCTTTTGTGGAGGGGATTCCCTTCACCTTGGCGTCATGCGCCACCGCCATTTTCAGGGCCCGGGCGAAACTCTTGAAGGCCGCCTCCACGATGTGGTGGCTGTTTCGGCCGTGGATCTTCTCCAGGTGCAGGTTGAACTTGCCGTTGTCCACCATCGCCCTAAAGAAATCCTCCACTAATTCGGTGTCGAAGTTGCCAATGCGCTTCTTGACCGCCAGGTCCAGGGCGAAGTTGACATGGTTGCGGCCGCTCAGGTCTACCACGGCCCGCACCAGGGCTTCGTCCAGGGGCACGTAAAAGAAACCGAACCGGGAAATGCCGGCCTTTTCCCCCAAGGCCTTTTCCAAGGCCATCCCCAGGCAGATGCCGATGTCTTCCACCGTGTGGTGGTCGTCGATGTGGGTGTCGCCCTTGGCCACGACCTTCAGGTCGAACCCGCTGTGTTTGCTGAAGGCTTCCAGCATGTGGTTGAGGAAAGGCACGGGCGACTTGACCTGGTGGGCGCCGGTCCCGTCCAGGTTCAGGGTCAGTTCGATTTGGGTTTCTTTGGTGTTTCGCTTGATGGTCGCCGCGCGATTGGACATGACCGACTCTCCCCTTAAAGGAGCCTGCGAAGCTCCGTTAAAAACCGGTGGTTTTGGGCCGGTGTTCCCACTGTAATCCTCAAGGAATCCTTGAGTCTCGGATGGGGGAAGTATCTTACCAAAACGCCCCTCTTTTTGAGATTTTTGTAGAGGCTTTCCGCCGGAGGATGACCCCTCCGGGCGGCGAGAATAAAGTTGGACTGGCTGTCGGGCACTGTGAAGCCGAGGTTGCGCAGTTCCTCGATGAGGCTGTTGCGGTCGAGCCGGATCCTGCGGACGTTCTTTCGCATGTCCGCCAATCCGGCGGGCGAAAGGGCTGCAAGCCCCACGGCCTGGGTCATGCGATTGACGTTGTAGGAGTCCTTTACTTTCAGGAGTTCGGCGATGATGGACGGATGCCCAAAAAGATATCCAAGGCGGACTCCCGCCAGGGAAAAGGATTTGGACATGGTCCGCAGGATCATCGTGTTGGGACAGGCCCGGGCAATGGGGAAACAGTCGTCCTTGGCGAAATCCACGTAGGCTTCGTCGATCAGCACCAACCCCTTGGCCCTTTTGCAAAAGGCCTTCATATCGGCCATTGGAAAGCCATTGCCGACCGGCGCATTGGGATAACCCCAAAGGGTCAGCCGGGCTTGAGTGGAAAAGGCTTTAAAATCCGGGTTCCATCGGGAATCCAGCTTCACTTCCTTCTCGCGGGCCTCCCGCATCCGGGCTAGCACCGGATAGAGGCTGTAGGTGATGTCTGGATACTGGACCATGTCGCCCTTACCCAAAATCGCGTGGAAAAGCAGGGTCAATATCTCGTCCGAGCCGTTGCCCACCAGGATGCCTTCCAGGGGCCAGCGGTAAACTTGGGACAGTCGCTTGCGCAGGGTATCGGCGGTAGGTTCGGGGTAAAGCCGCAGGCGCTGGTCGGCCTGGTCGCGGACCGCCTTGAGGACTTCGGGGGAGGGTGGATATGGGTTTTCGTTGGTATTGAGTTTGACAGTGGTGGTGTCTTTGGGCTGTTCACCCGGAACATAACCCTTCATTTTTAAAACAGCCGGCCTGAACCAGTTTTCTAAGTTCATAAATCTCTTTCGTCGCGAAGGCCTTCAAAAAAAACGACTCAAAAGGGCAATGTTTTACGCGCAGCGGAAAACCATCCACAATTTAAAATTCAAAATTCACGATTGAAAATTATCTTTCTTACCCATCCTGAA
>JASHQZ010000246.1 GCA_030038835.1 candidate division FCPU426 bacterium | reverse complement strand
ACTCCCGCTGGAGGGCCTGGAAGACCTTGTGCAAGCGGTTCTGGTACTTGATGAAATTGTCGTACATCCCTCCCACCCGCTGGATGTCCATGCCCGATTCCCAGTAGTCGAGGAACCCGCGTTTTTGGAAATTCCGCTCCGCCAGGATTTTGGGGCTGGTGTTCAGGTAAAAGACCGCGTCGGGCACCAGCGCGAACCCATAGATTTCCTTGAGCCATTCCATGGAGGAGCCCCGGACGATGTCGCGGGCCATGAGGGTGTAGATGTACCGGTCGGCCAGGACCACGAAACCGGCCTTGAGCGCGGGAAGGATGGTCCGTTCCAGCTGGTCGGCGAAGTCCGTGGCGTAGAAAAGGTTGAGGGTGATGGCGTTCAAGGTGTTGCCCTGCATGGCCTCGGCCAGGGCCTCCCCCACCAGCTCAGACCGCTTCAAGCCCACCACCACCGTGGGGTAGCCCCTGCGCTCCAGCCAGTTCAACAGCAGGTCGATTTGGGTGGAACGGCCCGCGCCGTCCGAACCCTCAATGACGATCAGGGTCCCCATCAACTGGGTAGGGTCGACATTTGGAAGCCCCTTGCCGTAAAAACGTTTTGGTTTCATGCTTTCCCCCCGCGTTTGAGCTTGAATTTCTTGAGGTCAATGAGCCGCCGGACCGTCTCCCGCATCCGGGCCTGTTGCAACTCGGACGGATCGCAGGCGTTGACGCGCTCGGCCGGAAATTCCTTGAAGATGCGGCCGTATTCCTCGTAAATTTTGCCCTGGAAGATTCGGAACGATTCGTAAGGATCCTTGGAAAAGCCCATGTCCATTCCGGCTTCGTGGTATTTCAGCGCGGGGCGGCCTTCCAGGATACGCCCCAAGGCCACCTCCAATGGGAGCTCGAAAAAGAAGGTAATGTCGGGTTTGCGGGCGAAACGGTAAAGTTTGCGCAGCCAGTCCCGGTCGCAGCCCCTCACCGAGTCCCGGGCGAAGGCGGTGTAAACGTAACGGTCGGCCAGCACCAAGTAGCCGCCCTTTAAAAGAGGGAGAATCTGGCGTTCGTAGCGGTCGGCGAAGTCCGTGGCGTGAATGAGGGAGAAGGTGGTGGGCGTCAGGAGTTTTTTCTTCTTGCCCTTGCGGGTGGCCTTTTTCACAAGGTCGGAGGAGTTCCATTCGGTGAAGAAAACCTTGTAGCCCTCCAGCTCCAGCCAGCGCTTCAAAAGCCGGATTTGGGTGGACTTGCCCGATCCGTCCAGCCCTTCCACGGCGATGAGGCGGCCCTCGATTTCCTTGTTGGTTTTCGCTTTTGCCATGAGTTCTTCTCCAGACGCTGCTATTTAAATGCCCTTCAGCTTTTAACGCTGAACTTTACCTTGAAGACCTTCTCGAACAGGTCGCACTTCTTCAAAAGCGCCCAACGCTCCAACAGCAGGTCGCCCTGACCGATCATCTTCACCGAGAAATGAGGCCGCTTGTATTCCACGCGCATGCCCTGGACTTTGCCCGAATGGTCATGATCCATGGCGTCGGCCACCCGCAGTAGGGCCGAGAGTTTCGAAACCAGCACCTTTTCCCGCGGCTGGAGAATCCGGTAATTCTCGTGGGTGGCCTTGGGCATGGCCTTGCGGTGGTAGCGGGAGATATTGGCGATCAATTCCACCTGGCCCGGCTGCAGGCCGATCAGGGAGGAGGCCTTGATCAAATAGTAGGAATGCTTGTGATGGGCGGCGTAGTTGACGAACTGGCCGATATCGTGCAGGCGGGCCGCCGCCTCGAGCAACAGTTTGTTCTCGTCGTCCAGGCGGTGGAGCTTCCGGGTCTTGTCGAAAAGCTCCTGGGAGAGGCGGGATACGGTTTCCGCGTGGGCCTCGTCGTAAGAATATTTCTCGCCGGTGCGTCGGATGGAAGTCATGACCTCGTCGTGGTGGAGGGGAGGCGCGCCGGTCAAGAGTTCGGACACCATGTCGATCAAGAGCCCTTCCTTGACCCCCACGTTGGGAATGGACACCCGGTTGGAATGGCTGACATCCAGGATCTGCAAAAGGGCGGTGGCGGCGGGGATGATGACGTCCGCGCGGTCGGGCCGGAGGCCTAATTTGGTGACGCGGTCGTCGTAGGAATACTTGCGCACCCGCTTGAGGATGGTTTCCAGCTCCGGGCGGGTGACATAACTGGTGTTCTTTTTATGGAGCAATTGGCCCTTCAGGAGCAGCAGGGCGTCCAGGTTGCCGCCCGTTCCCACGCAAAGGTCGATTTTTTCCCCGGCCAGCTTCTGGTTGAAACGCTTCCGGGCGGCCTCCACGTATTCCTGCACCATGAGGTTGAACTTTTTCTCGCCGTATTTCTGCCGCTCCAGGACCTGCAGCAGGCGCACCGCGCCCATCTGGAAACTCTCGGTGGCGAGGATCTTGCCGTTGCGGGCCAGGGTGATTTCCACGCTTCCCCCGCCGATATCCACCAACATGGCGGTCTTGGAATCCAACGGAATTTTCTTGGACACGGCCAGGTAGACCAGCAGGGCCTCCTCCTCGGCGGTGATGGTCTTCAGCTCGATGCCCGTGGCCTGGTGGATTTTCTTGATGAAGGCGTCGCGGTTTTGGGACTCCCGCAGGGCGCTGGTGGCCACGGCCCGGACTTTCAGGACGTGGTGCTGTTCGATGACCTCCTTGAACCGTTGAAAGGCCTCGATGGAACGGCGGGTGGTTTCCTTGGAAATGGATCCCTTGGTGAAGACGTCCAGCCCCAGGCGGACCGGTTCCCGAAGGTCCTCCACCACGTGGAGTTTGCGGTTGTGGTCCATGAAACCGATCGCCAGTCGCATGGCATTGGATCCGACGTCAATGGCGCAAAG
>JASHQZ010000245.1 GCA_030038835.1 candidate division FCPU426 bacterium | reverse complement strand
GTAGATGCCGAATTCCTGGGGATTGCCGCTACGAACGAAAAAGGGGTCGAAGATGGAACGCAAGGCCTCCTGCGACAGCTGGGGCCCGTTGTCCTCCACCTCGATTTGGACTTCCGAGGGGCCTTCCTTGGGGCCGGTCACCTGAGCGTTGAAACGCACCCTGCCCCCGTTCGCCAGGGTGGCAGCTTCATCCTTGAGGAGCATTTCAAAAAGGAGGCGAAACTTCTTGCCGTCCACCTTTAATTCAGGGATAGTGGCGGGAATCCGGTTTTCCACGGAGATTCCTTTTTTGGCCATCTCCTCCTTCAAGGAACCCGCCGCCTCCGCTACCACCTGCTGCAGTTGGACCTTGTCGGGAAAATCCGGAGTGGGCCTTTCGGCGGACTCCCAGAGTTCGCTCAAGAGGCGGGCCACCTTATCCATTTGGTTCTGGACTTTCCGGTAGTAGTCCCTCCAGAAGTCCGGGTTGCGCATCCTCTCCAAGTCGATATTTTCCTCCTCCAGTTTCTTGGGCGTCAGGTCCAGGAAGGTCTTGACGGCCACCATGGAGTTGCGGATGTGGTGGCTTAAGCCCGTGGCGAGGATGCCCAGGCTAAGGATCCGGTCGGTGAGCATGACGTTGTAAAGCACGGAAAGCTTCTCGCGCAGCAGCTGGTCCCTTTCCTTCTGCACGATGAAAAACTCGATGCAGCGGCGCAAGGTGACCTCCAGCTGGGGAATGTCCCAGGGTTTGGTCACGTACTTATAGATGGCGCCGGTGTTGACCGAATCAATGGCGGTTTCCAGGTCCGAATAAGCCGTCACCAGGATGCGGATGACGCGGGGATTCAATTGGCGGGATTTTTCCAGGAGCTGGATGCCCTTTTGTCCCGGCATGCGCTGGTCGGTCATGAGCACGGCCACGCGGTCCTGGTTTTCCTGTAGGATCTGGAACCCTTCCTCCGCGTTGGGTGCCGTGAGGATGGAGAATTTATCCCCGAAGGTTTCCCGGAAGTATTTCAGGGACTTTTCCTCGTCGTCCACGTACAGGACGTAGAATTTCTTGTAATCATAGAAACTTTCCATAACCGTCTCCTTGAAATGCAACCGGTCGCTGTCGGCTTTTAGCCCTTAACCGAGGGCTAACCGCCGCCCGCTAACGGCTGTCTTTTTGCGCCGCCGGCTCCCGAGCCGGCAATTCCAGGGTGAACTCCGCGAACTTGCCCTTCTCGCTCTTCACCGAGATGCCCCCGCCCTGCTCCGCCATGATGCGGTAGCAGATGGAGAGCCCCAGGCCCATGCCCTGACCCACATCCTTGGTGGTGAAAAAAGGATCGAAAACCCGGGCTACATTTTCCGGGTCAATTCCCGTGCCATTGTCCCTCACGCTGACCATGATTTTGTTTTTTTCATGGCGGCTCTTAATGGAGATGGCGGGTTTTTCATCCACGAATTTCTTTTCTTGGAGCGCGTCCACCGAGTTTTGGACGAGGTTGATGAAGACGTGAATCAGTTTGTTGCGATCCGCCAGCACCAGCTCTTCCTTGGGAATGTCGATTTCCAGGGCGATTTTGTCCTTTAACTCGTGGCTAAGGAAGCGCAGGGACGAGGAAACCACCTCCTCCAAATCAATGAGGTCCTTTCCGCCTCCCGTATGAGGATGGCTGAAAGTCCTCAAATCCGAAACGATGCGCTGCACCCTTCCCACGCCTTCCTCTATGTCCGAGACGATCTCGACGTATTTGTCCCTGTCCCCTTCGGGCAACCGGTCTTTTTTCGTTTTCAAGAGGTAAAGTGCCTGGTTGGCGTAGTTGAGGGGGTTGTTGATCTCGTGGATGATACCCGCGCTGAGGCGCCCAAGGGAAGCCATCTTTTCATTTTGGATCAACTGACCTTCCGTTTCCTTCAGCTGCTCGAGTGCCGATTCTAGTGCAGTTTTTTGGCGGGCCAAGTCCCGTTGGAATTGGTAGGATTCGACAAGATTTTTGACCCGAACGTGCAGTTCGGTGGTGGAAAAAGGCTTGGTGAGGAAGTCGCTGGCGCCCGCGTCCAAGGCGGCCATCTTGGTTGGGTCGTCGGCCCGTGCGGTTAAAAGGACGGTGGGGATTGCGCGGGTCGAAATCGTCTCTTTGAGGATACGACAAGCCTCAATGCCGTCCATTTCCGGCATCATCATGTCCAGGAGGACGAGGTCGGGCAAGAATTGGCGCGCTTTCTCGACGGCCTGGCGGCCGTCCACGGCCTCCAAAACCTCGTAATGTTTTTCCAGCTGGGTCTTCAGGAACCGCAGCATGTCCGGTTCGTCGTCCGCCACCAGTATCTTAGGTTTTTTACCGCTCCCAAATACGTCCGGGCGCAGGGTTTCGGCCACCGCGGTCATGGCGGGGAAGAATTCAGCGCGTCGGTAAAGTTTATCCAACCACAGCTGGTCGGCAGTCGCCGGTTCGGCGGAATCGGCGGTCGTCTTTTCCTCCACAGTTTCGGCTGGAGGGGCATCGGTTTTTTCGAAAGGAATGCTCACGGTCATGGTCGTGCCATTTCCCAACCGGCTTTCCGCTTTCACGCTTCCACCCTGGACCTCCACCAGTTCCTTGACCAAGGAAAGGCCGATGCCCGTCCCTTGGTATTTGCGCTGCGCCGATGAATCGGCCTGCCAGAAGCGAT
>JASHQZ010000244.1 GCA_030038835.1 candidate division FCPU426 bacterium | reverse complement strand
ATCACCCCCACTCCCTTGGTGCGCTCCAGGAAAATAGGATTGTAGGTCAGCAATTCCTCGTACTCGGGGATCTTCGGATCGAAATAATCAAGGAAAGCACGGCATTTCGGCACGAACTCGGGAAGGATGTCGATCATCACACCGCCGATCCGGATGTAGTTATAGGTAAGCCTTTGGCCGCAGGTCATCTCAAAAAGGTCCAGGATCCGTTCGCGTTCCCTCAAGCCGTAAAGGAAGGGCGTCAAGGCCCCGATGTCCCCCGCAAAGGCCCCCATCCACAAAAGGTGGCTGGCCAAGCGCTGCAGTTCAACGAAAATCATCCGAAGCCACTGGGCCCTCTTGGGGGCTTCCAAGCCCATCAGCCGCTCTGTGGCCAGGGCGAAAGCCAGGTTCACGCTCATGGCCGAGACGTAATCCACCCGGTCGGTATAGGTGATGCACTGGGGATAGGTTCGGTTTTCGCAGATTTTTTCGATGGACCGGTGCAGGTAGCCCAAGACCGGCATGGTTTCCTTGACCGTCTCCCCGTCCAGCTTCACCACAAGGCGCAAAACGCCGTGGGTGGCAGGGTGCTGGGGGCCCATGTTGACGACGTACTCGTCCGTCCCGAAGGGGGACTCGCCGCCGGGCTTAATTTGGCTTAACAATAAATCCGTCATCCGTGAAATCCTTCCTCAAAGGATACTTGGTGTAGTCTTCGGGCATCATGATGCGGCGCAGGTCCGGATGACCCTCAAAGGCGACCCCATAAAGGTCAAACACCTCCCGCTCGAACCAGTTGGCGGCCTTCCAAACATTCTCGACAGTTGGGGCCTTTGGATTGGCACGGCCCACATCCAGTTTGAGGGTCAACTGTTGGCATTTTTGATAGGACCATAAGTGACACACGACCGTTATCTTGTTTTCTTTGGGGTAATCCACGGCGGTCAGGCAAGAGAGATGCTGGAAGTCATAATCGGGTTTGTTTTTCAAATCCTGGCACAAGGAAATATAGGCTTCCGGTTTCACCGTCACGATCACTTCTTTTTGGGCCGAAACGGCGGCGGACAGAATTTTATCTTTAAAATCCAATTCGATTTTCGATTTCAACTCGTCGTCGGTCATTTTGCTTTTCATTCCTTAGGGCAATAAATGATTGGCGGTATCAACCCTCCGAGGGCTCGCCCTCACAGACTTGATCGTTAAGCGTTCCTGCGGCGGCGGAAGATGGGCTCATCCTCAATCTTTTTTTGAATGGCCATCAACCCGTGAAGAAGCGATTCGGGACGGGGAGGACAGCCTGGAACGTAAACATCCACAGGCACAAAGGAATCAATTCCCTTCACTACCGTGTAGGAGTCGTAATAATAGGGCCCGCCCGCGATGGTGCAGCTGCCCATGGCGATCACCCAACTGGGTTTTGGCATTTGCTCGTAAAGCCGCTTCAAGGCGTAACCCATTTTTTCCGTGATGGTGCCGGCCGCAATGATGAGATCCGCCTGCCGCGGGGAGGGGCGGAACACTTCGGCTCCAAACCGGGCGATATCGTACCGGCCGGCGGCCGTAGCCATCATCTCAATGGCACAACAGGCCGTGCCGAACTGCAACGGCCAAAGGGAATTTTTTCGGGCCCAGCGGAAAATGAAGCCCACGGCTTTTTCCAGGGTCCAAAGTCCCGGCACCTTGCTTTCGCTTTCCATCAGATCGATTTCGGGCTTGGACAAGCCTTTCAATCCTACTCCCATTTTAAGGCCTCCTTTTTCCAAGCGTAAGCCAGTCCTACCAATAAAATAGAGATAAAGACGATCATTTCCAAGAAGCCGGACATTCCCAGCTGTTTGAAGGAAACGGCCCAGGGGTAAAGGAACACAGTCTCTATGTCAAAGATGACAAAGAGGAGGGCGTAAAGGTAAAAACTGACGTTGAAGCGGATCCAGGAAGTGCCGTATGTTTCCACCCCGCACTCGTAAGTGTCCACCATGACTTCTTTTTTGTACTTATATTTGACGCCCAACAAGCCGTTGGGACTTAGGAGCCAGCCGGTAAGGAACGCCATGAGGATGAAAAAGATTCCGGCGAGGAGAAAAACCAGCACGTAACCGTATTGTTCGAGCATGGGCCTCTCTCATCTGGGGGTGCAAAAACAGACTATCTATACACGCCTGAAGATTAAATTTCAAGGAAGAACTAATGGGCGCCAACAAAAAACTAAGAGACCATAACAAAACTCAAAAGCAAAGGCCGTTTGAACCATGCTATTCACAGAACAAGCGGAGTAAGGCGCCCGAATTCCGCCAAGGAACCAAATGGCTTTACTCGGTGGTCCCCGCGTCTTCCGCAGGTAAAAGAAGTTTTGTTGGAATACCCGAAATTTTTCGGCCTCAAAAATCTCGATCGATCAAAAAGTCGGCGAATTGAAGGAGCTCGGCCTTGACGCCCTTGCCGTTCAGGGACGTCAAGGACCGTTTGGCCTTTTCCACGAAGAAGCGCGCTTTTTGGATAGAAAAATCAATGGCCCTGTATTTCTCGATGAGCGAGTTTAAAAACTCCAGGTCCGACTCCTGCTTCACCCTTCCCAGCACGATCTCCGTGAGTTTTTCCTTCTCCGCCTTGGAAGCGGAATTGAAACAGTGGATGACCGGCAAGGTCATCTTGCCCTCCCGAAAATCGCTCATGACCGGCTTTCCAACCTTGGACTGCTGGCCCACAAAATCCAGCGTGTCATCAATCACCTGGAAGGCCATGCCGATCCCTAGGCCGAATCGGTGGAGGTTTTCAGCCGCTTCCCCCTCCCCGCCGGCCAGCATTGCTCCCGTGTGGCAACTGGCGGCGAATAGGCTGGCCGTTTTTTCCTCAATGACCTGCAGATACTGGCTTTCCGTCAATTGGGCGTTGAAGCGATGGAAGGTTTCGGAAATTTCGCCCCGGCAGATGATATTCGTGGTGTCCGCCAGGGTACTGAGGACGTTTTTGGGAAGCTTTTTGGCCATCAGGTAGAAGGATGAGGCAAAGACGTAATCGCCCATCAAGACCGAAATTTCGTTGCCCCACTTGAAATTGAGGGTCTTCTGTTTCCGGCGGATTTCCGAATTGTCGATGATGTCGTCGTGGATGAGCGTGGCCACATGGATCATTTCCAACGCCGCTCCCAGGGCGATGGTTTCCTCGGTCACTTCGCCGCAGTACTTGGCCGACAAGATGGCCAGGGCGGGCCGGATGCGTTTGCCGCTGGAGTCCGCCAGGTAGTCCACCATTTGCTGGATGAAAAGGTTGTCGGACCGGAGGGTTTCCGCGATGGTCTGTTCGACGCGGTTCAAGTCGTTTTGGATGGGGGCGGTCAGCTCGGCCAGTATCACGTTTTTTCCCGATTTTGGAGTTTACGCCAAAGCGACGATGGGCGGAATGAAAAGGCGGGGGGACAGGCGGGTTTATTCCCCGAACTGCTCCTTCATTTCCAGGAACTTGATGAATTTCTCGAGGCTATCCAGGCTCGTAACCACGATGGTTTCCCCGGACAATGTCACCACTTTCGCCTTCACCAATTTTTCCACAATCTCCTGGGTCTTCATCATGTCGAGGCCGCACATTTTCCCCAGTTCCGTCACCGTAAAGGGAATGTCCATCGTGATCCCACCGGGCCCCTCTTCCCCGTGTTTGTGAACCACCAGCAGGATGGTATTGGCCACAAGGCGATTGGCGTCCTTGATCATCAAATTGGCGATTTGCTGGTTGGCGTCCCGAAGGCGGGAGGTAAGATTTTTCAATATTTTTTTCACAATTTTTGGATTGGTCTGCATGTGCATCTCAAAAACTTCCTCATCCAACGCGATAAGGCGGGAAGGTTCCATGGCCACCGCGTTGGCCGACCGTACGTCCTTATCGATAACCGCCATCTCCCCAAAGAAGTCTCCGGGCCCAAGGATCACGAGTGTTTTTTCGACTCCGTCCTTGAGTTGTTTGGTGATTTTCACCTTACCCGATTGAATGATGAACATTTCATTGCCCATATCACCTTCGCGGAAGATGATGTCGTTGGTGTTATACGTTCTTCCGCACTTATCAAAGATTTCTTGTTCGGTGCTCATGGGGCCCTCGGGAGAGAAAGTCAAAAAAGTAGGGGGATTTTAACAAAGCGGCAAGGAAAGTCAACAACCCGGCCTCCCCGCCGCGTGGATCATGGAGTAAAGCCAGTGTTTTCCGGGCAATCCGGCTGATTTACGCCCAGGTTGAATAAATGCTTAAAGACACCGCGTTGAGATCCCCGGGCTTGCCCATGAATAAAAGGCGACTCAACCATCAGGCTGGACAAGCGAAGCTTGTGCCGATTCACCTTAAAAGTGTTAAGGAAATCGGTACTATACCAGCCTCACTACCAGCTTTATGGGAGGCTGGCAGGGTCTTCGTGGAGCCGTAGACAAGCCCCCGTGGGGCTCCATTAGCTTGGATTGGACCTTAAGTTTAGGAATTAAATTATGCGGCAAACCAACGGGAAAGCCAAGTGGTTCAGAAGTAGAAGTCCAGGGCAAAGTGGTGATTGGCACCGAGGAAACCATCGTTCGTCCAAGCATAATCAAATCCGATAAAGTCGTGGAAAGCTGCGACTTTCACGCCCGCTCCCAAATAAAGGCCGGACGCCCAGCCGTCACCCACTTGGTTTTGATCGATGGTGCCGCCGAATTGGTAGCCAAACCTACCTACAAGCGTGTTTTTGTACCAATACTCGCCGCCCAGGCAGTTAATCAGGTAGGGATCATCGCTGGGGATATTCAGGTCGTAATCAATGACAAAATCATCGTCGAACATCCGGTAGGCCAGGCCCAATTTGACGTTGAACGGCAAGGGGTCGGCGACCTGCTCAAACTTGATACCGGGCCCGATATTCTGGAGGTTGAGGCCTGCCGTCAAATGGGGCACGGGCGTGTGATAAAGGACACCCAGGTCCCCCGCGAAATCGGTCGCCGTGTCCCCGGCCAGGTTTTTGTTGATATAGATGGCGGTTAAACCCACGTCAAAGTAATAGCTTAAGCGGTAGGCACCGGACAATTCGACGTCGTAATAATTTTCACCCACCGTTCCTGCACCCGTTACCGGATTGCCGTTGCCATCGATACCGGTAATGACAGCGTCCTGGCCGGTGGAAAGGATCTTTGTAGCTATTCCAAGGGCGGCCTCGTTGCCCAACTTGGTGGCAGCAGCCAGGTACTCATACCGCACCGTCTCGATAAACACGTCATATTGGGCTGTCATGGCGGTGCCGCCCAATTGGTTTAATCCTGCCGGGTTCCAGTAAATGGCCGTGGCGTCATCGGCAACTGCTCCAAAGGCCTCTCCCATGGCAATGGCCCTGGGTCCAACGGGAATCTTAAGTTCCACCGCTCCGCTGGTGCCTTGAGCGAAAACTTTGGATTGTGCCAGGAAGGGGAAGAAAAAAACGGACAAGAGAAGGAAATGAGGGCGTTTAAAATTTTTTTTCAAAGCCAAAAACCCCTTTAAAACCAGATGATTGAAAATTATATCCTTGCTGAAAAAGACCGTCAACGCGCAATATTGCCGGCCATGGCCGGTTTATCCTGTTTTTTCAGCCGGTTATGGTCCCTGCGTATTTTATCCGTTAAAAACCGGCCCGTATAGGACTTGGGACTTTCCATCACCTGCCGCACCGTACCCTGGGCAATCACCTGTCCCCCGTCCTCACCGCCGTC
>JASHQZ010000243.1 GCA_030038835.1 candidate division FCPU426 bacterium | reverse complement strand
GGCTATTTAACGCCTTTGCCTTTGTCGGCCGACCAGGCCACGCCCGTGGCGACCGCCGACGCGGAAGGCCAATCGCTCTTTGAGCAAGCCCAGAAACTTTTGCAGGAAAAGAATTATAAAGAAGCCAAGGACACCCTAAACCAATTAGTGGCCAAGCACCCCATGGGGGATTTCATCCCCCAGGCCCGCCTTCTCCTGGCCAACCTGCAGGAAGATTTCGACGTTTCCGTGGCCCAGTTCAGGAGCCTGGCCATTGAATACAGCGACCGCCCCGAGGGGGCGGAGGCGCAAAAAGAGCTGGGGGCCCGCTATTACCTGGCGGACAAGTACGAGGACGCGGCCGAAAGCTACAAGGAATTCCTGGAGGACTATCCCAAAAACACCTCCTCGTCCGAGGTGCGCTATTGGTACGCTTCCTCGCTCTTGGCCCTGGACGACGACAAGGACGCGCTGGAGCAGTTCAAAAAGGTTGTGGACGACGCGCCGGACAGCCCCTGGGCGCCCAAGGCGCTTATGGGCATGGGCGACGCCTGCTTCAAGATGAAAAAGTACGGCGACGCGGAGAACCGGTATTTGAGGATCCTGGACAAGTACCACCTCTATGACGAATTAAACCTGGTTTACCTCAAGCTGGGCCGGGCTTACGAGGCCGAACAGAAATGGAAGGAGGCCCACGCGGCCTACCAGACCCTGATCCAGCAATATCCCCAGGCCTTCGAGGTGTCGGAGGCCCGGGGCCGCCTGCAGGCGTTGGAAAGCCAGCACCCGGATTTACCCCATGTGCCCGAAGCCCAGGCCCCGGAAGCGACCCCAACGGCGGAAGCCGTTTCGGCCGCGCCAACGGCAACCGTCGTTCCCCCGGACGCCGAGGAGGAAGCCGACCAAGGGCCCGGTTCCATTTCCAAGCCCTTCCATGTCCAAGTCGGCGTTTATTCCAAGATGTACAACGTGGAGAAGGCCCGCAAAGCCGTCAAAAAAGCGGGCTACTCCTCTTACGTCGTGACGGTCCAGCCGGAAGGCGTGCCCTATGCCTATTACAAAGTCCGGGTGGGGAGCTACGCGGACCGCGCCACGGCGGAAAAGACGGCGAAGGAAATAATCCGGAAGACAAAGGAAAGGGCGATCGTGATCGAAGATTGAAGATGAAGTTCGGCTGGATAACGCTTAGCTATGAGGTGCCCGTATGAAAAAGCGCATTTTGTTTTTAGCCGCTGTTTTTTTGTGCCTGCCGGCGATCCCCGTCTTGGCCCTATCCGTGGATGAGCTTCTGCAAAAGGGCCGGGACGCCCAGCGGATGCAAAAATTCAGCGAGGCGTTTCAACTCTACATGGCCGCCGCCCAGAAGGGGAGCGCGGAGGGGCAATACCATGTCGCCTACTGCTATTTTTCCGGGCAGGGCGCGAAGCAGGATGACCAGCTGGCCCGCGTTTGGTTCCTGAAGGCCGCGAACCAGGGGGACGGCCGGAGCGAAAGGTATTTGGGCAATATTTATGAGAACGGATGGGGGACGGCCGCCGACCGGGGCGCGGCCAAGGATTGGTACCAGAAGGCCGTCCAACACGGCTGCAAGGGCGCCCAGGCGGATTTGGACCGCGTGAACGCCTCGCCTTCAAGTCCGCAACCGGCCTCGGCCGAATCCCCGAATAATAATTCCCCCGAAAAAACGGACATAACCGCGGAGACATCCCAAAGCGCGGTTTCGGAAAAGGGTGGGAACGGATCCGCCGGTTTGGTGTCCCAAGGTTATAACGCTTTAAACGGGAATAAAATTTCCGCAGGCTCCAAGTTGTTGGAGAATGCGGCTAATTCCGGAAATTAAGATGGGGCCGCGGGCTGCCGGTAGGTCCGCCCAATCGATAACCGACCGGAATCCATCTAAAATGACCGTCGTTGTGAAATATACCCGCGATACCGATAAAGGCAGGAACGCCCCAAAAGAGAGGGCCTCCCAATGGGTATTTCCGCCCAATAACGACAATAGGTGAGTGAATGGACGACCTGACGCCCATGATGAAGCAGTACCTGGAAATGAAGAGGATCCACAAGGATGAGATCCTCTTCTTCCGCTTGGGCGACTTCTACGAGATGTTCTTCGACGACGCCAAGACCGCGGCCAGGGTCCTCCACCTCACCCTGACGGCCCGGGCCGGGGGCAACAACCAGAAAATCCCCATGGCGGGCATCCCCTTCCACGCGGCGGACAACTACATCTCCAAGCTGGTCAAGGCCGGCCATTCCATCGCCATCTGCGAGCAAGCCGAGGACCCGGCCACGGCCAAGGGGCTGGTGAGGCGGGAAATCTCCCGGGTCATCACCCCGGGCACGGTGCTTTCCGCAGCCATGCTGGAGGAAAAGGCCAACAACTACCTGGTTTCCCTGGCGCATTCGGCCCAAAGCCTGGGCCTGGCCGTGGTGGACGTGACCACGGGCGAATTCAAGGCCTGCGAACTGAGCGGCCCGGAGCGGTTTTCCACGGCCGCCAACGAGCTTTCCAAGTTCAACCCCTCCGAGATCCTCATGCCCATGACCCAGCCGACCGACGAAACCTGGGCGCAGATGCTCAAGTCCGCCAATGGCGCGAAAAGGTCCCACATGGAGGATTGGAAGTTCTCGGCCGACGAGGGCAAGGAAGCGCTCCAGGAGCATTTCCAGGTGAAATCCCTCGACGGCTTCGGGCTCTCGGGCCAGGACCAGGCCATCCGGGCGGCCGGCGCAATTTTACAGTACCTCAAGGAAACCACCCACAGCGTGCTTTCCCACCTCGTCACCCTTTCCACTTTCCAAGTGGGGGAGGGCATGGTGCTGGATGCCACCACCCAGAGGAACCTGGAAATCATCAAGCCCATGCGGGATGACGCCAGGGAGGGGACCCTGCTTTCGGTGCTGGATGAGACCGTCACCTCCATGGGCGGCCGGCTCTTGCGGCAGTGGCTGGTGACCCCCTTGACCTCGGTCTCCCGGATCAAGCGCCGGCAGGACGCGGTGGAGGAGCTCTTGGCCCGCAAGGAGGACCGGGAAACCCTCCGGGACTTCTTCAGGGAAGTGTCGGACCTGGAGCGGCTCTCCGGCCGCATCGGCTGCGGCACGGCCAACGCCAGGGACATGGTGGCGCTTCGCGCGACCCTCGCGCTTCTTCCCAAAATCCACCGGCTACTTTCGGGTTTCAAGGCCCAGGTGGTCAAGGAAAGGGTGGAGGTTTGGGACAACCTCAAGGAAGTCCACCAGCTTTTGGAAAAAGCTATCCACGACGAGCCGCCCTTGGCCCTCAAGGAAGGGGGGCTCATCAAAGCGGCATACCACAAGGACCTGGACGAGTTGAAGGCCGCCTCCATCGAGGGCAAGAACTGGATCGCCCAACTGGAGGAAAAGGAAAAGTCCCGCACCGGCATCGGCTCCCTCAAGGTGCGCTACACCTCGGTCTTCGGCTATTACATCGAGGTCTCCAAGGCCAACCTGGACAAGGTCCCGGCCGACTACCACCGCAAGCAAACCCTGGTGAACGCCGAGCGCTTCATCACGCCCGAATTGAAGGAAATGGAAGGCAAGATCCTGGGCGCCCAGGACAAGGCCGACCGGCTGGAATACGAGCTTTTCGACGGCATCCGGGGCCAAGTGGCCAAGGAACTGTCGCGGCTGCAGCGCGTGGCGCGCACCATCGCCGAACTGGACGTTTTCGCCTGCATGTCGGCCGTGGCCGACCGGGGCAGGCACGTGCGGCCCGAAGTGGATGATTCGGCCGAGCTTTCCATCGTGGACGGCCGCCACCCGGTTTTGGACCGCATCCTTTCCTCGGACCAGTTCGTGCCCAACGACACCCATTTGGGAGTGGAAGGCACGGAGATCATCGTCCTGACCGGCCCCAACATGGCGGGCAAAAGCACCTATATCCGCCAGGTGGCGCTTTTGGCGCTCATGGCCCAGGTGGGCTTTTACGTGCCGGCCAAGAGCATGAAGGCGGGCATCGTGGACCGCATCTTTTCCCGCGTGGGCGCCTCGGACGCCCTCACCCAGGGCCAGAGCACCTTCATGGTGGAAATGGTGGAAACCGCCAACATCCTCAACCATGCCACGGCCAAGAGCCTGCTGATATTGGACGAGGTGGGGCGGGGGACCTCCACTTATGACGGGGTTTCCATTGCCTGGGCCGTGGTGGAATATATCGCCACCAAGCTCAAGGCCCGCACGCTCTTCGCCACCCATTACCACGAGCTGACAAGACTCTCGGCCAGCTTCCCCAACGTGAGGAACTTCAACATCGCGGTGCGGGAATGGAACGAGCAAATCCTTTTCCTGCGCAAGATCGTGGAAGGCGGCACGGACAAGAGCTACGGCATCCAGGTGGCCCGCCTGGCCGGCATTCCCAAGGAAGTGGTGGCGCGGGCCAAGAAGATTTTGGCGGGATTGGAGACGGGAACTTTTTTAGGAAATACTTCGAAGGTCAGCGGCGCCGGAACCCCCGAAGTTTCGGATTCCACCCCCCCTCAGATCCAAGAGCCTTCCGCCCCCCAGCTTTCCTTTTTCGGCACTGGGGAAAAACACCCCATCCTGGAGGAACTCAAGGGGTTGGATGTGGATGGGCTCACTCCACGGGATGCCCTGAATTTG
>JASHQZ010000242.1 GCA_030038835.1 candidate division FCPU426 bacterium | reverse complement strand
TCCACGAGTCCCAGTCCCGGCTTTGGGAGAACCTGGTGGGCCGTGGCGTGGCCTTTTGGAAGTTCTTTTATCCAGGGTTGAAAAAAACTTTCCCAGGCGCCTTCGATGACGTGACGCTGGAAGCCTTCCATTTCGCCATCAACCACTCGGCCCCTTCCTTTATCCGCACCGAGTCCGACGAGGTCACCTATAACCTGCACATCTGCCTGCGCTACGACATTGAGGTGGCTTTGATCGGGGGCAAGTTAAAGACCGCCGACATCCCCTCCACCTGGAACGAAGCCATGAGGAAATACCTGGGGCTCACGCCGCCTTCCGACGCCCTGGGCTGCCTGCAAGACGTTCATTGGAGCCATGGAAGTTTCGGTTATTTCCCCACCTACACATTGGGCAACCTTTATTCGGCGCAGTTTTTCGCGGCCGCGGACAAGGAAGCGGGGCCCTTGGAAGGAAAATTCGAGAAGGGGGATTTCACGCCCTTGAGGAAATGGCTGAATGAGAAGATCCATGCCCAGGGCCAGCGCTACCGGGCGGGGGATTTATGCAGGAAAGTAACGGGCCAGGATTTAAGCGCGGATTTCTTCCTGACCTACCTGAAAGGGAAATTTGGAAACCTTTACGGGTTTTAATGGTGTCCCACAGCCACAGAGGCGGTTGGGGACAAATTGGGTGCCTTCCGGGTTTTGAGCCCCACCACCGTCAATAGAACAATTTCAAAGGCCACGAAGGCGATCACGAAGGGCAGTCCGCCCTTGGAAAAACCGTAGCTGTGCAGACCCACACCCAGGATGAAGTTGACCCCGTACCAGGCCATGAGCACGCCCAGGAAGGCCGCCACCACGCCGATGGTGAAGCCCAGTTCCTTGAGCCACCCGGCCAGCCGGCCGTGTAGCACCGCCACGTAGCCCAACAGGGCGATCAAGGCCCAGGTTTCCTTGGGGTCCCAGCCCCAGAACCTTCCCCAGGAATAATTGGCCCAAACCCCGCCCAAAATCGTTCCCGTGGCCAAAAGCACAACGCCCACCTGCACCACGCGGTACAAAAGCCGGGTCTGGCGCTTGAGCCGTTCCGTATCCTCCCGGTGCGCCCAAAGGGTCCAGAGGCACAGGTGGCCCACGCCCAAGGAAAGCAGGAAGGCCGCGTAGCGTAAGGTGATGGTGAGCACGTGGATGGTCAGCCAGAAATTGCTTCGCAAGACCGGCTCAATGGGCTGGATGGAAGGGTCCAAAACCGTGGGCACGTTGTCGGCCAGGATGAAACCCACCACGGCCAGGACCGACCCGGCCAGCGCGATCAAGCGGGTCTTGAAGATGAGCTCGAAGATGAGGGCGAAAACCGTCATGCCGAAGGTGACCCAAATGAGCGACTCGTACATGTTGGAGACGGGCGGCCGCCCCGCGATGATGCAACGCAGCACGAAACCGTAAAGGCTCATGGCGATCCCGCCGGTGAAAAGGACGAAGCCGGGCGTGAAGAGCCGGGGCACGGCCAAAAGAAAGGACAGGCCCATCAGGGTGAGGGCCGCCAGGTGGATGATCCAGGCCCAACGGAAGGGTTTCAAGGCGTTAAATTGGACCTCCAGGGACATCTTGCCGGAGGCCGGGTAATCCTTTCCTCCGATCTGGGCGAGGATTTGGGAAAGGTTTTGGGACTGGGTTTCGAACTTGGCCGCGTCGCCCTGGTCATAGGCGGAGAGGACCCCGGCGAAGGATTCCAAGACGTCCAGGGCCGCCTCCGGCATGGCCGCCTTGTTCGTATGGTAGGCGCGGTTCAAGTCGCCCATCGTGCCCCACTTTTGGGTCTTGGGGTCGGCCACGGGGATCAAGGCCAGGGCCGCGCCGGAGCGGATGTCCTCGTAGCGCTGGAGCCGGCCGAACACCGCGAGGGCCTCCTTCTCCATGGGATTAAGGGTGATTTTCTTTTCCTGCTTGGCGTAGCTGCTCTTGGCGTAGGCGATGAAACCCTCGTGGTTGACCAAAAACTGGGGCGAGACCCGGGATTGGTTGTTGGGGACCCCCAGGAGGGAGCGCAGGCCCAGGTTTTCGATGAGGATGAAGTCCTTGTTGTCCCAGGCCTGGGGGTGGGTGGCCCAATCTAGGACTGTGCCCAGCGCGTTTTGGCCGTCCAGGGACTCATGGCCGGTAACAAACCGTACGCTTTCGCGGGCGAAGGTGTTCAGGGGCTTCACCCGGCCGTTCTCCTGGATGGGGATCAGGGCGAGGGTCTTGAAATCCAGCTCTCCGGAAAAAGCCATTGAACCACCAAGACACCAAGACACCAAGAAAAGCCAAAGGTATCCTTGAAGCCCTGAAAATTCCGGGGATTTTAATCTTAACAAAGTCTTCCTTGGTGCCTTGGTGTCTTGGTGGTGAAAAAATTTTTTATTACGTTTCATCCCGCTCCCTCTTGTTCCACGCCGGGTTCTTGAACCAGAACATGAAAATGATGCCCAATACCAGCACGATGGCCCCGCCGTACTTCATCCAGATGCCGGGGTCCTTCCCCACGGAAAAGACCGAAACATAGCTGCCGTCGGGCTCAGCCTCGTAGCTGGCCTGGTATACCGTGTAGCCCATGAAATGCAGGGGCTCGTTCATGGTGATGTGGGCCGGTGCTTGGACGCCCTTCACCGGGTCCATATAAAAGATGTCGCTGGCGTAGGAGGCCGGCTTGTCCGTGCCCGGGTCGAACCCCACCTTGAACTTGACCAGGTGCAACATGAAGGGCAGGTCGATTTGCTGGGGCCCATAGGCCAGGGCGAAGGTCTGCCCCTGGGACAGGGTAAAGGAAACCGGCGCGGATTGGTAGCCCAGCCACCCCTCCTGGGTGGCCGCGCCCTTCAACACCTCATAGTGCAGGGCCGGCTGGAGGTCTTTTTGGTAGGGAAAGGGCTGGGGCTCGTAGGTTTCCTCGGGAAGGGCGTTGTCCAAACGTTCCGGCACGGTAAATTGCATGTCCATCCAGCCCGTGGCATAGGCCGTGTCCAGGGCCAGGGGCTGGGGGGAGTCAAACTTGCCGTGGAAGCGCGTTTGGTACTTCAGGCTCCCATCGGGGGCCAGCAGCAGGGCCAGGGCGTTGTCCGGAACGTCCTTGGCCCCCTGGGACAGGTCCTTTTTCCAGTCCCCCTCCCTCTCAAAGAAGGCCGAGGCGGGCCCCAGGTCCAGCTTTCCTGCGGTGAGCCCGTCGAACCCGCCGTTGTCCGCGCCGCCCAGGAAAAGCCACTGGTCTTCGTGCACGAAGGAACTGTCCAATTTCAGTCGCAGGGCCGGGAACCCTTTTTCCGCTTTTTCGACGTTTCGGCCCGTGACCATTCTTTGGGCGTTCAGGTAAAACTGGTCCACCATTAACAGCCCATCGCCGGTCAGGTGCACCATCAAGGGATGGTCGGGGGAAGGGGCCCGGAAAGGAAAAGAGGCCGGGAGGGCGTTGATGGGCCCGTCGTTCACCTGGTACAGAAGC
>JASHQZ010000241.1 GCA_030038835.1 candidate division FCPU426 bacterium | reverse complement strand
AGGAGGGGCACCAGGGACACGGTGAAAACGCCGTCCTTGAATTTCTCCACCACCTCCGCAGCGGCCTGGAAAGCCAGGCGGGTTTTGCCGAAACCGCCAGGGCCGGTCAGGGTCACTAAGCGGGTGTCCGGGTGGGTGAGGAGGACCGTGATTTCCATCATTTCCTCCTCCCGCCCGAAGAAGGGCGAGGCTTGGGGGAAGAAATTCTGCGGATAATCTTCCAGGGAGCGGGGCGGCTCGTCCTCCCCTTCGCCCATGTCCGGGTGGGTGAGGGCGTATAGGTTTTGGGGCGCGCTTAAATCCTTGAGGAAATGCTTCCCCATATCCTTCAGGCGGGAGCCCGGGGGAAGGGGGATAAAATGCACCGCGGGCACCGTGAGGAGGGCTTGGCCGCTGCGGGCGGCCTCCAAAACCTTCAAGGCGTGGTGGACCTCCGGGCCCACGTAGTTCTGGCCGTCCATCCCGCCTTGGGCCAAGTCGATGAATTCCGCTTCCCCGGCGTGCAGCGCGATCTTGATCCGGGCCTTGCCGAAATTCTCCCAGGAGCGGCCTTGAAATTCTTTTTGAAGGGCGAGGGCCGCCTCGCCGGGCCGGGGTGAATTTTCCAGGCTCGGGCCGGGGGGGGGAGTGGCCCCGGGAGGCCCCCCCCCTTCAAAGGCGGAAAGGACGCCGGCGGGAGTGCGTTTGGTCCAATGGGCCCCGTGGTGGACGAGGATTTCTTCGATGAGGAAATATTGGGAAGCGAGGACATGGTCGGCCCCGGCCATCCCCCGCCGTTCCAAAACCTCCGGATGATCGATTTCCGTGAAAAGAAAAATCATCCCGCGTTTCGCTTCCTCGAATGGCTCAACGGCCGACGAAGCATGCCCCCGTAGCTTTAGCGAAGGAGGGTAATATTGAGCGTCAAAGCTTCGCGCGGCAGCCATTCGTTGTTATTGGACAAAGACATTATAACGAAGAAGGGCCGAGGCCTGGGTTAAGAAGGATTCTCAGGCCGGGGTCACTTCTGGTAATATCGGACCGCCCCTCGGGAGTGCCTCCGATGCCTCCGCCGGGCCTCCATCGCCGTCAAACTCGCGCAGGCCGATCAGCTAGCCGACCGAGGATTCCTCTTGCCCACGAAAAGACAAATCCTGCTCCTTTTCTTCCTGGTTTTCCTTTACCGCCTTTTTTTCGGGCTTTGGCAGGCCAATTGGATGGAAATAGATTACTTCCAGACTTATCTGATCGGCCTTAAGTTTTACGCCACCGGCGCCTGGCCCTACTTCGGCCCCGACGTAACCGGCCTGGAAAACCTCTCCTTTCAAAGCCAGATACCCGGCGCTTTGGAAGGCCTCCTGATCGGCCTGCCCTTCCATCTTCTTCCCCTCCCCGAGGCGCCCTTTATCGCTCTTAACCTTTTAAACACGGCCGCGGTCCTGCTCCTGGCGGGCTACCTCCACCGGCGCCTGCCCTCCCTGCCCTTTGTTTGGCTTAGCCTTTGGATCGCTTCCCTGCCCTGGACCCTCCACGAGGGCACGATGATCATCAATCCGGCCTTGACCTTCCTGCCGGCCGTGCTTTTTTTCATCGGCTTCATGGAGGCCACACCCCTTTTCACGCTCCGGTGGCTGGCAGCGCCCTGGGCCTGCGCCTGGATGGGCTTGTCCCTTTTCTCGGTCATGCAGCTTCATTTTTCCTATGTTTACCTGGTGCCCCTGGCCGCCTTTTCCCTTTTGGCCCAAATCTGGAAATCGCGCAAACCCCAGTGCCTGATTTATTTCATCCTGGGGGCCCTGCCGCCCCTGGCCCTCGTGGTCCCCACCTATTTGAAATATGGACTGTCCACCAACAATGTGGTTTCGGGATTTACCGCGCCCTTTGACTGGGACAACATCAAGGCTTTCGGGACCATCCTCGCCCGCCTCCTGTCCCTGGCTTGCTATGAGATGCCCCGCTTCCTGGGCCTAACCGTGGCCAAAAGGATCGCCTTCCTCGCGGGCCATCCCCTCCTCCTGGCGCCGGGAGCCTGTCTTTGGATCGCAGGCCTCCTCCAGCCTTTGGTTCTCCTTTTGGGATGGTTCAAACAACGCCCTCCCCTTCCCCAGTGGCGGGAAGTAAAATGGCTCCTCCTGGGAATCCTGTTGATGGCGGAAGTGAGTTTTTGGTTCACCATCAAGAGGCCTTATTCCCACATTTTTTTCGTTCTTTTGCCTTTTGTGGCCGCTTATGCCTGTTATGTCGGGGCATTCTTCGGCGATTCCAAAGCCGGCCGGGTCTTGACCAAGGTCTTGGTGGCCTTCAGTGTTTTTTTCTGGGCCTTTTATGCTCCCAGCTTTGAGCCCCAATACTCCATTTACCCCCAACGGGCCATGGTGGCTAAGGCCATCCAGGAAAAGGATTATCACTTGATGGGAGAGCGGCGGCCGGGAAGCCTCTACTGACAATAGTAAAATTTTAAATTTTGAATTCTTAATTTCGAATGATGGAAATTTCCGCTTCGCGGAAACACCAAAATCATCATTGTTCGGGGCAAAAACGGCATATTGTGGGTTGAAAAAATATTTTTCGATGCTTTTCATCGAAAAATCACCATAATTTAAAATTGAAAATTAAGAATTTAAAATTCCGGAACGGAAAATGTCCGACAACCGAAAATTCCTCCTCCTCTTCTTCGCCCTTTTCGCCTTCCGGACCGCCTTCGGCCTCTGCCATTCTTTCTTTTCGCCTGACGAGCTTCAAACCTATTTGATCGGCTTGAAATGGTACTGCCACGGCGGCTGGCCCTATTTCGGGCCGGACCTGACTGTGACCGAGACGGGTTTTTACGCCCAGATTCCCGGGCCCTTGGAGACCTGGATGGTGGGTTATCCCCTGGTGGTTTGGCCCATCCCCGAGGCGCCCTTCCTTTTCCTGAACCTCTTGACCACGGGCGTGATCGCCTTGCTGGCCTGGTACCTTTCCAAGCGCCTTCCCGATATCCCCTTGCCTTTCCTTTTCGCCTGGATCGCGCTCCTGCCCTGGAACCTCCAGGAGTCCACCAACCCCCTCAACCCCTCCTACCTGCTCATCGGCAGCACCCTTTTCTTCCTGGGCTTCCTGGAGGCCGTTCCCTCGTTTTCGATGGATTTCCTCCCGCCGGCCGTGGCTTTCGCCCTCATGGGGTTCGGGATTTTTTGGGACATGCAATTCCACCAGTCCTGGCTGCTGTTGCCTCCCTTCGCCGTCCTGGCTTTCGCCCTGCGGCTTCGGGATAAGCGGTTTCATTTCGTGCACGACTTCGTCTCATTCTTGGTGGGAGCCGCGCCCTTGGCCGCGCTTTTGATGCCGACTTACCTTAAATACGGACTCACCCACAGCGAGGGGGGATTCCAGTTGGCGACCTCCTTCAACCCCTCCAATTTCCTGGCCTTCTTCACCATGCTCGGACGTTACCTTTCCCTGCCTTGTTTTGAAACCCTCCGGTTCCTCCTGGAAGCCCACCAAGTCCACCATATGGATTTTTTCAGGGCCGTGCCCTGGCTCCTGCCGCCTGGCCTCTTCCTGATCGTCATGGGCTGGCTCCAGGCCCTTTCCCTGCTCGTCCTGGGCTGGTTCAAGGACCCCCGCCGTCCGGAGGCCAGAACCCTCTCCAAGATGGCCCTTTTCGGCTTTCTCCTGGTTTGGGTGAGCTTTTGGTTCACGTCCAAGCTCCCCTTCGCGCATATTGATTACGTCCTCATGCCCCTCCTGGTGGTTTATTCCCTTTACGCGTGGAGCCGCTGGGCTTCCCAAAAAAGATGGCGCCTTTTGGGAGTCATCTGCCTGGCCGCCAACCTTTGGTTCCAGGCGGGATGGATGATCCACATGGAAGGGACCCAGTCTCTTTATACCAACCGCGCCAAGGTGGCCGGGGCCATCCGCCAGAAGGACGACCAGCTGCTGGGCGAAAGAAGGCCGGGAAGCGTCAACT
>JASHQZ010000240.1 GCA_030038835.1 candidate division FCPU426 bacterium | reverse complement strand
GACCGCGACTCCTCTTCGGTGATGGCCTCCTCTTCCTTGGGGCGCAAATCCGAGCGGAGATGCTGATAGGCCTGGAGCCGGTCCAGCCAGGCTTCCTTGCCTTCCACCACCGCGGCTTCCTTGGAAGCCTGATCCCAAAGATGGGGGTTCCAATCCCCCTCGTCCACCCCGAAACCCTCCGGCGAAAGGTTGGGGCTGGCCAGGAAGTCCATCAGGGTTTCCCGGGGGAAGTCCCCTTGGAAACATTCGAGTAAAAGCAGGAACGCCTTGGCCTCAGGCGTTTCCATCAGTAAGACCGGCGGCTTCTTGGCCAGGGGCACCCCTTGCCCCTCGAAAGCCGGGGTGATCATGCGGCGGTAGCTTTCCAATTGGCGCAATAAAAGGCCGCATTGCGGGAATTGGGTCTTTTGCCTTTCGGCTTCTTCGGTGATGGCCCGCACCACCTCGCGCACTTCCCGCGGCTCGCCGGGGCAAAGGATTATTTTCACATCGGAAGAGTCAAAATCACCCTCATCCCGGCCTTCTCCCCTCAAGGGAGAAGGAGTGTCTATGGAAAACAGGTTATTTTGCAGCCGACCCAAGGCAGTTCCCTTTTCACTTTTCCACCTTTCGACCTTTTCCACCTTCCCAAGCTTTTTCCCCCACTCCACGAAAGGTTGGGCATATTCGAAAGCCGGATGGTCCTCTTCATAAGGGATGAACCAGTGAGACTCCGTTTTTTTGTCATTGCGAGAAGCCGCCCCAACCTCTCGACCCTGATCGAGGCCCTGAGGCTCTCGAAGGGTCGGAGCGTTTGGCGACGCGGCAATCTCAGGTTTTTGGGTTAAATGAAATAGGACCCTTTGTTGAAGGACTGAAGCGTCATAGAACCCGTAGGTCCAGGCCGGAACCTTGGGCGGAGGCAGGGCCAAGGCGTCGGCGTAAAGGTCTTCCAGGTCCTTCCAGCCGTTTTTCCTTTTCCAGTCCTCGTGTTTCACCAAAATCCTTGAAAATTCACCCAATTTCACAGACAACCTTGGGCGGGCCTTATCCTTGGCGACGGACTTTGCCGAGGCTTCCAGGTTTTCCGGCGTGAACCCGCCTTGGCGCAGGTCCGATAACGTGGCCCGGAGGGTCTTGTAGAACCCCGGCGTTGCCTCGACCGCCCGGAAGGGACTCATTTTGGTACCCGCCTTCCGCGCGTTCTCCCGGAGGACCCAGGGAACCAGGGATTCGGGCAACAACCGGAATCCCTTTTTAATCCATTCCTCTTCCGTGAACTCAACGAGGTATTGGTGGAGGGTCAGCACCCGGACGTTGACCACCGAGCCATTTTTCCGGGCCAGGGTCTCCCTCAAATGGCGCACTAGGGCGCGGTTAGGGACCAGGACAACCAAGGGCGACAAGGAATCGGACTGACGGAGGGTTTGGACGGCCTTTGCTAACTCGTCCTCGAGAAAGGGCTGGTAGGGGCCTAAATATAAGGAAACGGTCATAAAAAATCCTTAAATGTTTGAACCACCAAGGCACCAAGGGCACCAAGAAAAACAAAGATTTCCTTGGATTTTGGAAAACCCTCACCCCTCATATGGTTTTAGTGAAGGTTCATTATATATAATCCTTTTTTACAAAAGCTTTTGACGTGATTCCAAGACTTCCTTGGCGCCCTTGGTGCCTTGGTGGTTTAATCGTCTTTGAGGTGTTTATGCCGCGTGAAATCCAAATCGCCAACGCCGCCGGGTTCTGCTTCGGCGTGAAGAAAGCCATCCAGAAGGCCGAGACCATGGACCGCGCCTTCATCTTCGGTTCCCTGATCCATAACCCCCAGGAGGTGGCCCGCCTGGCCTCCCTCAATAAGAAGATCGTGCATTCGCTGGAGGACGTGGAGGACAACCGGGTGGTCATCACGGCCCACGGCCTGGACATCAACGTGATCGGGCGGATGAAGGAGCGGAACCTGGAGATCATCGACACCACCTGCCCGCTGGTCACCAAGATCTACAACGAGGGGCACAAACTGGAGGCCCAGGGCCTCCAGATCGTCATTATCGGCGACCCCAAGCACGTGGAGGTCAAGGGCATCGCCAGCCGCATGAAGAACCCCATCATCGTATACCACGAGGAGGATATCCAGAACGTCCCAGAGGGCTCGAGGATCGGCGTGGTTTGCCAAAGCACGCTGTTGATGGAGAAATTCGACCGTTTCGTGGGGGTGATGAAGGCCCGCTGCGCCGAGGTGGTGCCGGTCAATACCATCTGCAAGCCCACCAAGGACCGGCAGACCGCCGCCGCCCTTTCCAAGACCATGCAGATTATGATCGTCATCGGCGGCCGCAATTCCTCCAACACCCACAAACTGGCCGATACCTGCAAGATGAACCTGCCCAACGACACTTACCACATCGAGACGGCCGGTGAACTGGACCCCAAGTGGTTCGAGGGGAAGAATAAGGTCGGAATTACGGCCGGAGCCTCGACTCCGGATTATTTAATCGAAGAGGTCATTTCAAAAATCCGTTCCTACGACGAACTCGTCCCCGCCTGACTTGGCCAGGTTGATTTAAGAGTCTTTAACAAAAAAACCATTTAACCACCAAGGTCACCAAGTACACCAAGAACAGCGAACGGATAATATTTTAAATTTCAACAAATCCGAGTTCTTTTTTGCCTTTCTTGGTGAGCTTGTGCCGATTCACCATCAAGGAGTTAATGAAATCGGTACTATACCGACCTCTTTAACAGCTTTATGGAAGGTCGGCATGGTGTTCTTGGTGGTTCAAATTGCCTTTATTTTTGATTTTTGCTAGAGGAGGCTCTAAGACCAGCTCCAAGGACGGTCGAAAAGCCCGCGGATTTCTTTCAGGGCCTCCCCCGCGTCCTCTCCCTCGGAAATAACCTCCAGCTCCGTTCCTTGGGCCGCCTCCAGGTTCAGGAGGCCCAGGATGCTTTGGGCATTGGCCTGGGCCGGCCCTTTCCTGAGCGTCACGTGGCTTTTGAATCGGCGGCTGACCAGGACCAATTTCACGGCGGC
>JASHQZ010000239.1 GCA_030038835.1 candidate division FCPU426 bacterium | reverse complement strand
AGCCGGGTTGAGTTTTCAGATCAGTTCAGCCAGACGCTTTACGGCGGAACCGGGGACGACCCGGCGGTCGGCGAGGGCGGAACGGACCCCGAGCAGGTCGGCCTGGGCACGAGGATTGCTTCCATCCAAACCCTTTGGACGGAAGGCACCCTCCAAAGCACGGGCGTTTCCACGGACATGGCCATTGTGGGCGACGGATTCCTGGTTTCCAAGGTCGGGGACAATACCTACCTGACCCGCGCGGGCAACCTGACCTTTGATAGCGCCGGCAACCTGGTGGACGCGAACGGCGGCTTGATCCAGGGTTTGACCGCTTCCGTCCAGTACACCACCAAGGATATCGGTTTTGACCAAGGCGAGGGGGGAGTGGATATCAACGTCACCTCCGCCAGCCTGGGTTTTGCCACCACGAGCGCGGCCGCCGCGGAAAACATCAATATCCCCCGCGACATGACCATGCCGCCCAACGCCACCACGATGGTCAATTTCACCGGCAACCTGGATTCGTTCCTGCAAGCCACGGATGCCGCCAATGGCGGCGTTTTCAACCTGGGAGGAGGAGCTGCCGTAGATGGGGTGGTACCGCCTCCAACCCTGCCGCTTGGGATGGCGGGAGTTGTTTTGAATCCGAACGTCTTCAATTTGGTGGCGGCACCCGCCGGAGCGGGCGGTGATGTTATCCAGCAGGTCAATGACGCAAATCAGGGCGTGGTGGGTAACGCCGTGGTCCAGGCAAAAGGGAACGATCCGGACGCGAATCCCAACGTTTGGACGGAGTCCATGTTAGGAAACGGCGCACAAACCAATCTCGATGCCATCGAGACTGCCTATGCGGCCGGGGATACCGACTTTGTTTGGGACCAGCAACCCCCGCAAAATCCGGCCGACTCGATAACGGAAACGGTTTACGATTCGGAGGGAAATCCCCGCCAAATCACCATCAACTTTTACCAGGTGAACGACCTGGGCGACGGCGGTGAGAACAACCCCTCAGGCCCGAACCAGGTCGCTTACGCGTGGTACGCCTTCGATACCACCAATGGGCAAACGGCCACGACTCCGAACCTTCTGGGAGGAAGCGGCATCCTGGAGGGCGACGTGAACGGCGCAGGATACAACCGGGGCGTGGGGGTCGCGGGTGAACAGGATTTTTATGGCGACCTTCTCGTGTTCAATTCCGACGGATCGCTTCTTTCGACCGGCGGAGCCGAATCCATCGAGGGGGCCGGGCCCTTGGGGGACTATATGGAGCAAGCCATGCCCGATATTTACTTGCCCCCCTATAACATCAATAGCCTCGACCCAGTTGCCCCTCCGCCTTTGCCGGGTGGCAATGGTCCCGATGCGCCCGATTCACCCATCCCCACCCAGGGTGCCCAGGTCACCCAAATCACCCTGAACTTCGGGAACGCGGGTGTTTTGGGGAAAGGCGAGCGTAACGGTGTCTATAGCGACGCTGAAGGCAGCTACCAGGTGGTCAACGGCGTCAACACCTATGTTCCCAACTCCACGGCTTACGCCTCGAGCCAGGACGGGTTCGCCGAAGGTCAGCTTGAGAGCGTTCAATTTAACGCCGCGGGGCAGATCGAGGGGAGCTTCTCCAACGGCCAGACTACTGCGATCGCCCAAGTGGTCCTCGCCATGCCGAACAATGAGGGCGGGTTGACCAGCGTGGGGGACAACTACTACCAGGCTTCCTCCAACTCCGGGGCCATGTTCGTAGGGTTCGCGGGCCAGGACGGCGTTGGCACCGTCCAAGGGGACACTTTGGAGCTTTCCAACGTGGACCTGACGACGGAGTTGACCAACATGATCATCGCGGAGCGCAGTTATGACATGAACTCCCGCGTGATTGCCGTCGAGAACGCCGACCTGCAGACCTTGAGCCAGTTGGGTCAGGGTGGTTGAGGTTAGGGGTTAAAAGTTGAAAAGGGGCTTAACTCCGCAGGTTTGGAGTTAAACTTCGATCCAAGCGGCGCTCCTTGAGGGGGGCGCCGCTTTTGTTTTTTGGTGTAAAATTCATAAAATGCATGAAACCAGTTTTCCAAGGTCGGCATCAATGATTCGTAAGGTTCGATTTTCAATCTTCGCCCTGCTTTTCCTGGCGTCGGCCATCAGCTGCACCAAATCCCCTACCTCGCCGGGAGTTGGGCAGTGGGAGGAAGCCACCTCCAATGCCTTTTCCGCCGGCCGTTACGGTTTATCGGGCGCCGTGTTCAACAATGCGATGTGGGCCATGGGCGGGGCCAGCGGGCCTGTGACAACTTACTACAGCGACGTTTATTCCTCCGGGAACGGCTCCAATTGGACCAAGGTCAATGGGAACGCCCCTTTCGGTGGCCGCTACGGCAGCCAGGTGCTTTCCTACAACGGCCAATTATGGCTGATCGGTGGAAACAACAGCGGCACCTTCATGAATGACGTTTGGAGTTCGCCGGACGGGAACAACTGGACCCAGGTTTTGGCGCCAAGCACGACAGGATCCGTCAACCAATTCACGCCCCGGGAGGATTTTGGAGCCGTTGTTTACAACAACGCCATGTGGGTCATTGGCGGCATCAGCGGCAGTGGGCCCAACAACGACGTCTGGACTTCCGTCAATGGCGCCACCTGGACCCAAGCGCTCGCCGATGGGGCGGGGGGAGCCAATCAATTCAAGCCCCGTTGGGGGCTATCCACCGTTGTTTACGACAACTTGATATGGGTCATCGCGGGGGCCACGGGCGATTCCTCGGGGGCGGTCAGCCTGGCTTACGGCGACGTCTGGAACAGCGCCAATGGAAGCGCCTGGACCGAGGCGTCCGTGTCCACGCCGTTTGGGCCGGCCCATTACGAGCAAACGGCGGTGAACGCCGAAAACCTGCTGGCCGTGACGGGGGGCGCCTTGGATCTTGATGAAACATCCATATCCGAATACGAGTATGACACCAGCGGGAACGGCGTTGATTGGAACAGGGCCTTGGCTCCTTTCCCCGCCCGTTTTTACCACTTGAGCCTGGCGTTCAACAACTACGTGTATGTCATCGCCGGTTGCGATAATTACTGCGACAGCCCTAGTTGCGGCATCACCTACTTGAACGATGTTTGGTATACCAAGTAGGATGAGGGTGAAAATTAATTTTTAGAAATATCCATAATTCAGAATTGGATGTTCGAATGATTCCCGTCACAAGGCTTAACGGCCAGGAAGTTTACGTCAATTCCGACCTCATCTTGTTTTTGGAAAGTTCTCCCGAGACCATCCTCACCCTCCAAAACGGCAAGAAGATTACGGTGAAGGAAACCATCCCCCAGGTGGTGGAACGTGTCGTTGAGTTCAAGTCCCGCTGTTACCCGAAAACCAGCCAATAGTGGTAGGTCTGGTTGCCGTCATTCCGAACCCGGATCCGCCAAAAAGTAGGCGGGTGGTGTGGGGCGAGAACAGCAGCCTCATTCCCTCCTTCTTCCCTTAAGGAAGAAGGGGGCGCTAGTTACTCCCGCCCCTTGCGCCCCTGGTTTTGATGGCTTTTTACTTTTGCGGGTTTTGGCTAAGTTTTTCTTAGATGTTCTAAAATCGCCCTCGCCGGCGGACCGGAGCGGCCAAAATGGAAGCAAGCCCCATTCGGTGCTATTTCCTCCAGGAAAGCGGACGCAACACCGGATTTTGGAAAGAAGTCCTTTCCTGGATCAGGGACAAGGACATGGAATTCCTTCACCTCCAGGGCCTGGAGGACGCCCAACGGGCCATTTGGGAAAGAACGCCCGACATTATCGCCGTGGATATGCCGGGAGAGGAAAGCCTTCCCTTTTTCCTGGAAGTCCAAACCTTGGCCCCGGGGGTGCCTTTCATCGCCGTCACGGACAATGGCGATCCCAAGTTTTCCTTCCGTTTCCTCCAGGAGGGTGCCGAGTGCTGCCTGGTCAAGGGAAAAGGGGAGGCGGAGTCCCTGGGTCGCAGGCTGGCCCTTTGGGCCCGGCACCATGTCCTTTTGAGGCGGTTTCGCCGGCTTTCCACCCTGGAGGAAAAGCCCCAAGATCCGGCGGCCGCCCGGCAATGGCGGGAGGCCGTATCGGAGGCGGCGAAGGAAACGGCGCGGGTGTCGCGGCTGGCGGCCCTTGGAGAGGTGGAAATGCGGCTGTCGGCGTCCCCCGACAACGTGAAAGCCCATTTTTTCCGGGCGGGCCTGCTGGCGGAACTGGGCCGGGCCGCGGAAGCGGAGCTGGCTTTTGGGCGGGTCCTGGACCTTTCGCCCTCACTATTGGGAAAGACGGACGATCCAGAGGGGTTTTTCCTGTCGGTCCTTTCCGAGGCGCTGAGGCGCCATCCCGGGCACGTCCAGGGACATTTGACCTTGGCCGGCCTGCTGCGGGAAAAAGGGAAGACCGAGGCGGCGCGCGCCGAGTACGAGATGGTCTTGGAGCTCATACCTGATTGTCCGGAGGCCCGACAGGCCCTGGCCTTCCTGCCGCCACCGGAGGCCGGGGTCAAGCTCCGGCGCCGCGAATCCCGGCCTTTGCCGGTGCTTGTGGTATTAACCATGTACGACGCCAATTGTCCTTTGTTCCAAATGCTGGACGACGGGACTTTCCTTCCTTCGGTGATCGAGACTGAATTTTATGATCCCGCGCAGCCCCTTCCCCCGCACCGCTTGGCGGTCAACTGCGTCGGGGACGCCGACCTTTGCGGCCCCGCCCTGCGCACCGCCCAAGCCATCCTGGCCCGGTCCGGCTCGCCCGTCCTTAATCCGCCTTCCCGGGTGCTGGCCACGGGCCGCGCCGAAAACGCGGTCCGCCTGCGCGGGATTGAAGGCGTGGTCACTCCCGACATCGCCCGCCTGCCCAAGGACCTGCTGGTGAAACCGGACGGTTACGCCGAAGTCGTCAAGAGGGGCTTTTCCTATCCGTTCCTCCTGCGCTCGCCGGGACACCACCTGGGCCGTTATTTCCGCCTGGTTTCCAATGAAAGAGACCTGGCCCTGGCGGCTGCGTCCATTCCCGGAGAGGTGCTGAATGTTATCCGTTACCTGGACGGGAGGGGCAGGGATGGGAAGATGCGGAAATACCGGGTCATGATGATTGGCGGGGAACTTTACCCGGCCCACCTGGCCCTCTCCGGGGATTGGAAGGTGCATTATTTCACCGCCGATATGGACGATCACCCGGAAAACCGGGCTGAAGACGAGGCCTTCCTGCGCCATATGAGATCCTCCATCGGGGAGCGGGCCTTCCGGGCCCTGGAGGGAATCCGGGACCAATTGGGCCTGGACTACGGGGGCGTTGATTTCGGCCTGGACGGGGAAGGCAACCTCCTGCTTTACGAAGCCAATGCCTGCATGAAAGTCCATGCTCCCGGCCCCGAACCCCGATGGGACTACCGGCGCGCTCCGGTGGCCAGTATCCTGGAAGCCACGCGTCAAATGCTCCATCAAAGGGCGGCTGGCCCATAGGCTTTCCAACGAAGAAGGACTAGGGGAATAAAAGTAGGGAACCTGATGGTTGTAGTGGAAGGGGAACCCCCAAAACGAAGGCCCGGCGCTTTTTGTTGGAAACAATAAGGAGCGCGGGAGAGGCGGGAGTGAGGTCATAGTGAAGAGGCTGAAGATCTTTCCCTTAAGTTTTTAAGATTTTTAAGGGGGAAAACGACTTAGGGGAAGGGTTGAAACGGTTGCGCGAATCGCCATTCGAGGGGATAATATAGCTACCCAAATCATTCAAGGGCAAAGGCCAACCCGCGTTCCAGCCTAAAAACGCTTTTGGGTTTCTTTTCGACTTAATTTGGGAGATTGAATGCTTGTGACAAAGGCTTATAAATTAACTTTTTTGTCATTTATGGTGTGTTCGGCTTTATTAGCCGTTTCGGGCTTTGCTCCGGTTTTGGCCCTTTCCAACGATTCCAATCAGACTTTTTGCGACGACCCTATTCAAAATTGGACCATCAATTGCGGAGGGTGCGGTGCGACTCTGATCAACGCTGGTGCTGAAGCCGTTGTTGAAGATCCCTATGAGAGTAACACTTACAATTGTCCTGCAAGCCAGGGATTGTTGTATTCGACCGTGTCTTGTACTTCTTCTTGCGCTAGTGTAACCATAACTTACACGGACCCCTCGCCCACAGTAACGCCCACCGGTTCCAGCTA
>JASHQZ010000238.1 GCA_030038835.1 candidate division FCPU426 bacterium | reverse complement strand
GGAAGGTGAGGGTGTGGATCTTGTGGGTCAGGAAGAGGTCCTTGATCATGTTGGTGGAGCCGGTGAGGCGCTCGTCCAGGGGCGAGCCCTCCACGACCAGCCGGCCCTCGGATTCGCCCAGGGACACCGAAGGCATTCCCTCGAACAGCAGGGAAAGGGCCGCCAAGAGCCGGTCCAGGGATTGTTTCACCATGGCGTTGCCGGCGGAATAAAGGATGAAGTTGGAAAGGGCGACGCGCAGTTCGCGCAGGGCCACGGAAGCCTGTTGGGTTTGGCCGTTGTCGAGCATGGGAGAACTTTAAACGAAAAAGGGGCGGAACGCCTGTTAAAAGTTCGGGGAAAACGAGGGACGGGGCCTACGACCCGCGTCATTTTCAGGGAATGTTTAAAGCACCGCCGTTATTTAACAAACAAAGAGGCTTGAGGCTATAGAATTAGCCCATGTTTAATCCTATCCGTCAAAAAGAACTATCTTTTGTCCTTCTTAATGGTTTTGGTTTTTGGGTTCTTAGCTTTGTCCTGGTTCTCGGCGGCCTTTGTCCTCCTCCCTGCGGTTTATTTTTCTTGGAGAAGTTTGCGGAAGGCTGAAATCACGGTATCCGATGAGCCCCCCGATTACGCTGGCTTTTGGGTCCGTTTAGGAAGCCTTATTGTGGACGCAGGTATCTACTCCTTGTTTTTGATTTTGATGCATTTGTTTTTTCATGAAGACGCCTCCATGCCCCTCGTCAGCAGCGGGTTTCAGCTCGGCAAGATGGCCGTTATCCTTTACATGGTCAAGAGGTGGGGACAATCCCCCGGCAAAATGGTTTTTGGGATCAAGATCGTCAAAACCGACCTTACGGCTTTGGGTTGGAAGGAAGTCTTCCTGCGGGATTGGAACGGTATTTTCACGAGTATCCGGTATTTCGCGGAATACCTTTTGATTTTTTTGGGAATTCTTTTGCAGGATTGGTTTTTACCGGGACGGAAGACCCCGCTAGTTTCTCAAGCCGAATCGTAAAGATTATTCATGAAAGAATGATATCTTTTGACACATTGTGGCTTGTAAGCGAACCTTTTGTTTTATTAACCAACCCGAGAAAACGGGCCCTTCACGATTATTTTGCGGGCACCGTTGTCATTTTAGGAAAAAAGAAAAATAAAATATCGCAATATTCAATGGCTTTCGTTGTTCTTTCGGCAGTTTCGATTTTATTTTCCATCGCCTTTTTTCGAAACGATCAATTCAAGATGCACCAGGTTGAAGCCCAACAAGGGTCGGCTTTCAATCAACGCGTGTTGGCGATGGATTATTATTCAGGATGGGGAGTTCAAAAAAGTTATCCGGATGCGTTTAATTGGTTTCAAAAGGCGGCGGTCGGCGGGGATACAAAGGCTCAAGAATATTTAGGGATTATGTACGAAAATGGTTATTCCGTCAAAGCGGATAAAAATGAAGCCATCAAGTGGTACACGCTCGCCTGGAAAAATGGGAATTATGAGGCGAAGAAGGCTTTAAAACGGTTAGGAGTGGAAGTCCATTAGCCCCATTGCGTTGGAAATCGGGTAAAGCGGGAGGTGCTTGAATGTTATTAAATAATTATTAAGATATTATTAAAAAATCATCGAGGTGCCGCCATGAAGCGTTCCGCCGTCGCCAGTTTTTCCCTCCCCCTGGAAATCCTCAAGCACACCGAGGAGATCGCCCGCGCCGAGAAAAAAAGCCGCAGTGAGGTCGTGGGGGAAGCCTTGGAAAGGTACTATATCGCCAAGCAATGGGAAGCCCTCCAGGAAGTGGGCGCGCGCCAAGCCAAGCGCCTGGGAATCCGCTCCGAGGACGACGTGGACCGCATGGTCCACGAATTCCGCCGGACCGGTAAATGAACCTGCGGGCGGTGGTCGATACGAACGTGTTCGTTTCCCATTTCCTGGTGCCCCACCAGAATCCCTCCAAGGTCCTGAATCTCGCGCGGGACGGCCGGTTCACCTTGGTGACTTCCGATTTCATCCTTCAGGAGCTGGAAAGGGTGCTCCGGGCCAAGGGTTTTACCCAACGGGAGGCGGAGCAAGCCCGCCAATCCATCCAGGCCGTATCGGAAACCATCCACCCGCATCACGCGGTGGATACGATTAAAGCCGATGAGAGCGGCAACCGTATCCTGGAATGCGCCCTCTCCGGCAGGGCCCAAGTGATCATCACGGGCGATAAAAAACACCTTCTTCCCTTAAAGGAATTCAAGGGGATCCCCATTCTCAACCCCGCCACCTTTATCCGCGACTTCGTGCCTTGAGCCCCACGCGAGAATATTCCATAGGAAAATCCCAGGCACCGGGCTCCTGGGCCTTGGCCTTCCTGGGAGCGCTGGCCCTGGCGGGTGTGGGCCAGTTCTTCCTCGCCCAGGCGGACAAATCCTTCACCCTTTGGGCCGGCCTTGGGTTTTACGCCTTGAGCCTTCTCCTTCTTTGGAGGATTCTTCCCCCCCAAAGCTCGCCGGAAACACCGCGCCTTTCCACTTTTTCGGGAAGGGTGGAGGTGATCCTCTTCCTCCTTTTGGCGGCCCTCACCTTTTTCTTCCGGGCCTACGGCGCCAACCGATTCCCGGACGGTATCTTCGCGGACCGCGCCGAGGTGGCCCTGGGGGCCTTGAGGATTTTGAACGAGCACTGGCGGCCCTTCACCGACGCCCTCGGCCTGCACGT
>JASHQZ010000237.1 GCA_030038835.1 candidate division FCPU426 bacterium | reverse complement strand
ACGGGCGGGTCGGGTTACGCCATGTCCAAGAGCTCGAAGAACAAGGACCTGGCTTGGCTGGTCATCAAGGAAATGACCAGCGCCGCCTCGGTCTCCCAACTGGCCGAAACCGGCATGATTCAGCCCGCCCTGGTGAGCCTGGCGAACTCGGACGTGTTCCTGAAGGCGCCCGGCGCGGACCACAAGGCCGTCCTGCTGGATATGCCCCAGTATTCCCACTACCAGCCTTTCCTGTCCAACTGGAACGAGATCTTCTTCGGTGTCCTGACCCCGGCCCTGGACCAGTGCTGGCTCGGCACCAAGACGCCGGCGGAAGTCATCCCCCAGGTGACCCGGCAAATCAACGAAAAGTATTTCAATAATAAAAACTAAAACTGCTGTCATTGCGAGGAGCGGGCCGCGAATAGCGGCCCGGTAGCGACGAAGCAACCCCATGCAGTTTTTCATTGTTAAATGGGGCCTATGGCCCATTAAGGAAAACTGTATCGCCCTCATTACCTTCATCGGGCGCAGCCCGAAATAGATAATGTGAATGGGGGCAGTTTAAATAAGCCTTTAACCAAAAGCCTAAACCACCCATGGACTGAGGTTGCCGCGTCGCGAAATTCGCTCCTCGCAATGACGCATAAAACAAATGAACAAAAACAATGAGTTATCCGAAAAACTCCGGCGCCTCCGGGGTTTGATGAAGGCCCGACGGCTTCAGGGTTTGCTGCTTTCCACCCGCGCCAATTTTTCCTGGCTCACGGGCGGGAGGTCCAACCACGTGCGGTCCGACTCGGAAAAAGGGGTCGCCTCGCTTTGGGTGACCCCCAAGGTTGTGGAGCTTTGGTGCAATTCGATCGAGGAAAAAAGGTTCCAGGAAGAGGAGGCCCGGGGACTGCCTTTTTCCTACCGGGTTCACCCCTGGTATGAGGATTTCAAACCTTCCTACAACAAGGCGGCGTCCGACGATGGGGCCTATGGGCTGCCATCCTTAAAGGAAGAAATCTCCAGGTTGCGGTGGTCCCTAACCCGGGAAGAAATCCTGCGTTACGGGAAAGTGGGGAAGCTCTCGGGGGAGGCCCTGGAGGCGGTCGGGGGCCGGGTTCGGAAAGGCTGGAAGGAAAACCAGGTGGCCGCCGAGCTTTCCCGTGAACTGGTGGCAAGGGGCCTGGAAGCCACCGTGATCCTGATCGGCTCGGACGAACGCTTGAAACGATACCGCCATCCCATCCCCACTTCCAGGAAGATCGACCGGACGGTCATGATGGTCATCTGCGCCAGGGGTTACGGCTTGATCGTCAACCTGACCCGCCTCGTCCATTTCGGGCCCATGCCCCTGGACCTTCGCTTGCGGCACCAGGCCTGCCTTCAAGTGGAATGCGCCATGTGGGCCCAAACGAAGGCGGGCGTGAATGCCGCTGACGTGTTTCGGGCCTGCGTTTCGGAATATAACGCCCAGGGTTACCCGGGCGAATGGAAGAAACACCACCAGGGCGGTCCAACGGGCTATGATACGCGCGATTACCTGGCCACCCCCGATTGTCCCCACAAGCTGGTTGAAAACCAGGCCGTGGCCTGGAACCCCTCCATCACCGGCACCAAAAGCGAAGACACGGTTTTGTTAACGAAGAAAGGCCTGGAGGTTTTAACCCCCACGCCGAACTGGCCCATGGTGAATGTCCGCCACGGCGGCAAGGGCTACCGTCGGCCAGATATACTCATAAAAAATTGATTTTTCGCCATTAAACGATGGAGGCTTGCAATGAATTACGTGATCGGTTGTGACGTCGGAACTTCGGGAACCAAGGCTATTGTCGTTTCCGAATCCGGGAAAATTTTTTCCAAGGTGACCGTCGAATATCCCATGGAGACGCCCCACCCGGGCTGGGCGGAACAAAACCCGGAGATGTGGGTGAAGGCGGCTTTTAGGGCCATTTCGGGCGCCGTGAAAAAGGCCCGCGTTTCGGCCGCTGAAGTGAAGGCCCTGGGTTTTTCGGGCCAAATGCACTCCTCGGTTTTCCTGGACAAAAACGGCAAGGTCCTGCGGCCGGCCCTCCTCTGGTGCGACACCCGCACCCACGCCGAATGCGTGGAAATCACCCGGAAAGTGGGTGAAAGCCGTCTGCGCCAATGGGTTTCCAATCCGGCTTTGGAGGGGTTCACCCTGCCCAAAATCCTCTGGGTGAAAAAACACGAGCCAAGGGTCTACGACAAGATCGCCCAGGTTTTGATGCCCAAGGACTATGTCCGCTACAAGCTGACCGGGGTCCTGGGCACGGAGGTTTCGGACGCGGCCGGGACGCTCTATTTCGACGTGAAGAACCGCCGCTGGTCCAAGGAACTTCTGGAGAAATTGGGGATCCCCGTTGCCTGGTTTCCCCAGGTGGTGGAGTCCCAGCAGGTTTGCGGGCACCTGACGCCCGAAGCGGCCCGGCAACTGGGCCTGAAGGCGGGAACGCCAGTGGTGGGCGGCGGCGCGGACAACACCTGCGGCGCGGTGGGGAACGGCATCATCCAAAGCGGCGACGTCATGGCCAGCCTGGGAACCTCGGGCGTATTTTTCGCCCATTGTGACCGCGTAAAAGTGGACCCGGGTCTAAGGGTCCACAGCTTTTGCCACAGCGTCCCCCAGAAGTGGTACCTGATGGGCGTCATGCTCTCCGCCGGCATGTCCTTGAGGTGGTACCGGGATAGCTTGGGGCTGGCCGAGAAGGAACTGGGGGAAAAGACGGGGAAGGACCCTTATAACATCCTGAGCGGCGAGGCTGAAAAAGTCCCGGCCGGAAGCGAAGGGCTGATATTCCTGCCCTACCTCATGGGAGAAAGGACTCCCCATAGGGACGCCCATGCGCGGGCGGTTTTTGTGGGAGCTTCGGCCCGGCATGGAAGGGCCCACTTCGCCCGGGCGGTTTTTGAGGGCATCACCTTCGGCATGAGGGATTCGCTGGAAATCTTCAGGGAGCTCCAGGTGCCCATCCGCCGCGTGGTGGCGACCGGCGGCGGGGCCGTGAGCCCCTTCTGGAGGCAGCTGCAGGCGGATATCTACGGCGAGGAAGTGGTGACGGTGAACAGCCAGGAAGGCCCGGCCTATGGGGCCGCGATTTTGGCCATGGTGGGATCCAAGCTTTATCCCTCGGTTTCCGTGGCCTGCTCCAAGCTGGTCCGGGTGGCTAGCCGCACTTCGCCCCGCAAGGCCCAGGTGCGGGTTTACGACGAGTGGTACCCGGAGTTCCGAAAGCTTTATCCGGCCTTGAAGGATTCCTTCCGGACTATCCAGCGGCATCTTTGAATGGGGCGGAAGACCCTGAAATAAAAAAGCCCCTGGAGCGCAAGCTCCAGGGGCTTTTGCTTGACGAAAAGACCGGTTAGATCTTGACGACGTTCTCGGCCTTGAGGCCTTTCTCGCCGCGGGTAACGGTGAATTCCACACGGTCCCCTTCGTTCAACGATTTGTAGCCGTCCATTTGAATGGACGAGTGGTGCACGAACACGTCCTCGCCACCGTCCTGGGAGATGAATCCAAAACCCTTTTCGTTCTTAAACCACTTCACAGTACCTTGAGCCATTGCTTGAAACCTCGACTTTATTCTTTAAATTTAACTGCTCCTGCCAACCTTTAAAAGCGTTGGAAGGAGCCCCTACCATACGCCTTTTTTCGGAAAATTGGGTCAAAAAAGTTTTGCGGCTTGAGGTGGGGGAATATCAGGCGTTTTCCACCGATAAAAGCGGCGTTTGGCCCAGGCCCCTCCATTGGTTCTTGGCGAAATCCTCGAAGGCCTCCCGGGGCAGGAACATCCCCCGGGCGGGTTTCTTAAAGGCGGAGGACGCGGCTTTCATCAGGCCTTCATGGGCTTGGGAGGAAGCGGGGGAAGCCAGCTTTTCAGCGGGGAAGTATTCGAAGGTCGAAAGGTAGACCACCTGGCCCCCCGAGAAGACCGTCATCACGGAAACCCACCATTCCTCGGACGTGTAGGCCCCTAATAAAAAGACGCAGTCCGGACTCAGCTTTTGGGACACGAATCCCCGGGTGCGGTCGGTGTAGTGGTAATAGTCGTACTTCTCGCGGGGGGGATGGATGAGAAACCCTCCGCCTTGGGCGGCCTTTAAATCCTTGGCCCGGTCTTTGAAGTCGTAGCCGTTCAGCTCCCGGGCCTTTTTCAAATCCAGAGCCCGCCGGAGGTATTCATAGTAGGACTCCCGGTCGATCAGTTGCACCTCCTCCACCCAGTGACGGCGTTTCAATTCCTCGGCTAATTCGACGGAGGGCGCCAGGGTGGAACCCACGGAAACCGTCCCTTTTCGGCTGTCCCAGGCCTTCAGGACTTTTCCCTTGTCGTGCAACACGTAAAGGACGTGGGGATTGGGTTGGGCGAGCATGGAAAGGTCCACGAATCGCCGGGCCTGGTTGATGTCAACGTGTTCGAAAACCACATCGGGGTGAATCACGAAGGAGCCTCCCAGGCGGTCACCGACCAAGGATGGAGCAAGAGGGAATCACCCGATTGCCTGGCGTCGCTCCCGACGTAAAGCGGCATCAATTTCCGGTCCGCCTTGAATTCCACGGAACGGCCGGTGGGGTTGGCGAAAAAGAAAAGCTCCTTTTCCCCCCGGGTGAACCGGGTGGCCAAGAGATCCCCGGGGAGGGAATCCATCACGGGGCGGATGCCCGCTTCCTGAAGGGCATTCTCAACCGTCGCTTCGTTCCATTGGGAGATCCATACCGCTTTCCCCCGGCCCAACCGGGCTTGGGGGGCTTTTTCCAGTTCCTTGAAGCAGCTGAAAGCGCGGGCATGTTCGTCCAGGGACGGCGCCAGGGGGCCCAAAATCAGCGTGCCGCCTTCCTCAGCGAAGCGCCGCAGGTTTTCCTGGGCTTTTTTCTCCATCATCTCGAAAGTGACCACCCAGGCGGCCTTGTGCCCCCGAAGTTTCTCGAAAGAGGCGGCGGTATCCGAACAGCGCAAGGGCAGGTGGCGCTTCAAGGCGTAGGCCCATTGGTTGCCGGACCAGCGGGGGTGCTCTTCCTCCAACCGGTAATGGAAAAGGGAGGGAGACCAGGCGTAACCCAGTTCCTCGGGAAGGAAATGAACGGGATGGCTTTCCACGGCCTTAAGGGACTTGAGCAGGCGTTCGGTGTCGTAATTGGCCAGGATCAAAAGATCGGACTGCAAGTCCCATTCATGGAAACCGGTTTTCCTTAAAAAAGCGTTCCAATGCCGGTAAAAATCGAAGTAAGCATGGCGGATTTTGTTTTCGGACGTCAGGGGGCTTCCCATCCAGCGGTCCCGCTCCACCAGCATGTAATAATTGACGGCCTTGAGGCCGAACATGAACAAGAGCGGGGTGGTAAACCGCTGGTCCTCCAGCGTCATGGTGTTTTCCCAAAGGGGAAGGGACCAGCAGCCCGAACCGAATTCGGGAATGAGCGGCAGCCTGGAACTCCCGGCCAGATAGGCGGCCTTCCGGGCGGTCGTCCGGAACACCTCCTTGCGCTGGTAGTCGTCCAGGCCCACCACGTCCAGGCCATAGGCCCCCTGCTCGGCCTCGTTGGTGTTGTAGGGACTGTCGGTGGGGCCGTAGAAGTTCTGGAAAAAGGGGATGCCGTCCACGCCCCTCTCCCGCCACATGCCGCCGATGATGCGCAAGGATTCGTTGATCTGCCATTCCTTGTACCGGCTCCAGTCCAAGTAATACGGGAGATCCTTCAGCGTTTCCCCGGCGAAGAACCTGGGGGGGGTGATTTCGTCGAAGGAGGAATGGCCGCTTCCATAAGTATCGTTCAAGGCCTGGACGGTCCCATAGCGCCTTTCCAGGAAAGTCCGGTACCAGCGGATGGAATCGGGGCTGTAATCCATCAGGTAGGCGCCGGGGCGGAAGTAATAACCCGTTTCATTGTCCACTTGCAGGGCCACGATCGGGCCTTCGGGATGGAGGTTCCGCTTCAAGATGGGCGCCAGGGCGTCGAACCACAGCGCGGTTTCCCGGTAAAGTTTAGTCGAGGCGTAACTCAAGTTCCCGAAGGCCTTGGGCGCCGCGTCGTGCACGGAAAGGGCGCCGGATGCCTCCCCGGCCACGATATCGGGGTCGTAAACGATGCGGGGCGGATAGCCGAAATAAGTCAGCTCCGCGTTGATATGGGGCCCCGGCCTTACCACCAACTTCAAATCGGCCTGGTGCACCAACTGGATAAATTTCTCCAGGTTTTTCCGGGGTTCCTTCTCGCCGAACTCGAAACGTCCCCGCTCCACCTCATGGACGCCCCAGGGAATATAGGTTTCCACCATCTCGAAACCCATGGCCTTGGTGTTGCTGAGGATATCCGGCCAGAGTTGGGGGTCCGACCGCCAATAATGGAAGGTACCACTGATCCAGGGTTGGACCCGGCCGTTGGAAAGGTTCAGGCCTCTTTGGGGTTGGACCGACACACGAGACACTTAGGATCCTTAAAAAACGAATTTTGAATTACGAATTGCGGAAGTTTTCGACGAAATGGATCGAAACAATCATTAAACAGCATTCAAATTTATAATTGTGTTTGGGTGTAAAGGATACCTTTTCCGTTTTTATTGTGGAAGCGGCAAAGGCGGGTTTAGAATATTTGCCGACCGGTTTCTGAACAAAGCGAAACTTGTTTCAATTGTTGCGGGGCCGATTTTGAGCCGAGGCGGCCATGTATGTGTTTGGAAAGCCTTGGAAAAAAAACCAGATCCAAAAGACAAAAATGGCCTTCCAGTTAAACTCCAACCAAATCAATTATCTTAACATCGCCTTGATGGTCCTCTCGGCGGGGCTGGCTTTTTCCTTCCCCTTTGAAACCTTTCTTTTGGCCTATGCGGTTTTGGGGCCCCTCCACTATTTGACTGAGATTTCCTGGCTGCACGACAAGGGTTATTACACCCAGGGCCGGCACGATTACCTTTTTTTGGTGGTGGTGAGCACCCTGGTCAGCGTCGCCTTTTTCGGATGGGCGCCCGCCGCGCCCAAGGGCTCGGCGGAATTCCTGACCGGCACCGCTTTCGTAGGCGCTCTCTTTTTCGTCCTTTTGAGAAAGCCGGCGGCGCGTTGGGCAGCCCTGGTACCGGCGGCCCTGGTTTCCTTCCTTTTTTCCTCCTCCCTGACCGGTTCGGCCTTTTTGGGCCTTTTCTTGCCGACATTGGTGCACGTCTTTATTTTCACGGGCATGTTCATCCTCGTAGGAGCCTTGAGGGGAAAGAGCCTCTCGGGAATCATGTCCCTTGCGGTTTTTACGCTGCTGGCGGCGGGGCTCCTCCTATGCCACCCGGCCCACGCGGGTTACCAGGTGAGCGTTTACGTGCAAGACAGCTACGGCGTCCTGCAGGAGGACGGAACCTCCTCCAGCCCCTTTATCGCCCTGAATTTTTACGTGATGAAGGCCTTGCACCCGCATGATTTCGGAAGCCCCAAGAACCCGGGAACTTTCGTCCAGGGGGCCAACGGCTTCCTTTACCAAAGTCCATGGGCCCTTTCCTTCATGGCCTTCGTGGCCTTCGCCTATACCTACCATTACTTCAACTGGTTCTCCAAGACCTCCATCATTGGTTGGCATGAAATTCCGCGCCGCCGCGCCTTGGCCATCCTGGCCCTTTGGGCGATTTCGCTCGCGCTTTACGCTGTAAATTATTCCTTGGGACTGCGATGGCTTTTCTTCCTGAGCTTCACCCACGTGGTTTTGGAATTCCCCCTCAATCAGTTGACCCTCATCGGCATCGGAAAGGAATTTCGGAAATGGGCATTGCCTTCGCCCGTGCCGGTCCCCGCCAGGAAATGACGCTTTGATCAGTTTGCCAGGGCCCGGAAGGCCCCCCCAAGGCTTGTTTTAGCCCTGCAACTTTTACGATCCCTGCCCCGTCTTATCAGCAAGGGAACAGCAATGATCCCAAAATAAAAGTAATAAATAAAAAGAGCCCGAAAGGGCTTGGAGGATTGAGATGAAAAAGTTAATCGCCGCTTTGATGACGGTGTTGTTCTTGGGCAGCACGACGGGTCTGGCTTTGGCGCAGGGGACCACTTCCGGCACCACGCCGGCCGCCAAGACCACCCAAAAGGCGCACAAGAAGGGGAAGAAGGGGAAGAAGGGAAAGAAGAGCTCGACGGCCGCGTCCACCACGGCGCCCGCTGCGAAGTAACCTTCCATCCGTTCGGCTGGCCGGCGGGTGAAAACCTCCCCGGCGGAAGCCGCACAAAGCCCTGGAAAAGAATTCCCAGGGCTTTTTTGTTTTCCCCGAAGGCCGATTTACCCTATATTTCCAGCGGAAAATTTCACCTATCCCGCGCCCCTCGTTCCGCCCTTGATATCTGGCCCCTTTTTAGCCAAACTTATAGCTTGATTTTTCAAGGAGGAAGCAGCATGAAGCCGATCAAATACGCCCAAAGCATCCATTGTCCTTCCTGTGAGGGAAGCGTGAAAATGGTGACGGGAAGGGTACTCCAGGCCAAGGGCAAGGGGTCCCTGCAGGTGGAATTTGACTTTGTCTGTGTCGACTGCGGCCAGCGGGGCAGTGCCGTAAGGGAGGAACAATACCTTCCTTACGCCGAGAGGGAATTTTGCCAGGAGAAGGGGCTCCTGGATTTCGCCGCGCAAGCCAAAGGCAAGGGAGTTTACTTGGATTTGCGCCAGCGGAAGCAAGCCTCTGCCCTTTCCCAATCCAAGCCTTCCCGTTGACCTCCATCCCACCTAGACTTTAAAGACGCTTGATTAAAATCCCCGGGCTTGCCCGGGGATGAAAGGCGACCCAGTCCTAAGGTTGGGCATGCGAAGCTTGTGCCGATTCACCTTAAAAGGTGTTAAGCAAATCGGTACTCTACCAGCCTCAATGCCAGTTCTATGGAAGGCCGGCATGGTCTTCGCGGAGCAGGGGTTTGCCCGTGGGACTCCACCAGCCCTTCCGAATTTTGACGGATCAAAAGGCAGGACTCCCTGAACGTTTAGGGTAAAGCCCTTGCCGGGCTTTAGGACCGACGTTTCGGCGCCCGTGTCGAAAGAGCCGCTTCCTAAACCTGCTGCGGTTTTATACCTTGCTACCGGATTCCCTTACCCGCTTGCGGATCACTCGGCGGATGCGGATGGCAGAATCGCCGGCGACGCGGTGAATGGAACGACCTTGTCGCCGTTCCCGTCCAGGAAGGAACAAGCGCATTGATTTTAAAGGGGTCATTAGTGTACAAAGGACGTTCATTTTTTGACTCCTTGGGAACAGGCGCATGAACGACGACAACCCTAAAAGTTGGAAAGCCCACTTGAAGAACCCAATGCCGTCCGATTGGGCCCAGGAAATCGACGATTTCGAGGTCCAGATCGAACTGAACAAGCAGGGCAAGGTCGAACCCCGCATTTTCGCCGAAACGCGCTTGCGCCGAGGCGCCTACGGCCAGCGCTACGACAACGGCCACCGCAACGACGGCAAGCAGATCCGGCATTTGAAATACCCCAACGACGGGCTTTGGAAAGGGCCGGACACCCACTGGGACGCACCCGGCATGCAACGCATCAAGTTCCCCTGGGGCGGCATCACGGCCCAGCAGCTGGACACCCTAGCGGACCTGGCCGAGGAATACTCCGACGGCATCGGCCACATCACCACGCGGCAGGACTTCCAGCTCCACTTCATTCATGTGGAAGACACCCCCGACATTATGCGTCGCCTGGCCGCAGTGGGCATCACCACGCGGGAGGCCTGCGGAAACTCGGTGCGCAATGTGACGGCCTGCCCCTTGGCCGGGGTCTGCCGCACCGAATCCTTTGACGTCACGCCCTGCGCCAAGGCCATCTTCCAATTCATGCTGGGCCACCCCGACGCGCAAGACTTTGGGCGGAAGTTCAAGATCGCCTTTTCCGGCTGCGCCCAGGAGGCCTGCGGCGTGGTGAACATGCACGACATGGGGTTTATCGCCAAGAAGGTGACGGTGGCGGGCAAGGAAAAGAGGGTTTTCGACATTTACGTGGGCGGAGGCCTGGGGCCGGTTCCCTATAACGCCAAGCTGCTATTTGAAAACCATCCGGTGGAGGAAATGTTGCCCGTCACCCAGGCTGTGGCCCGGGTTTACGGGCGGCTGGGGGAGAAGAAAATCCGTGGCATGGCCCGCATCAAGTTCCTCGTGGCCAAGCTGGGCATCGAGGAGTTCCGGAAGCTCATCGTGGAGGAACGCAAGGTCCTGACTCCCGACCCCCGGTGGACCGGCTTGATCGAACAAAATAGTGAGGAAAAACCCGCGCGCGCCGCCCAAAACCTGAAGGCTGCCTCCCTGCCCAAGGGTTTCCTGGACTGGAAAAAGACGAACGTTTACCAGCAACCCCAGTACGGCTACGTGGCCGTCACCGTGAAGGTGCCTCTAGGAGATCTGACCTCCTCCCAGCTTCGCGCCCTGGCCGAAATGGCCCGCAAATATGTGAAAGAAACGGTGCGCACCACCGTGGAGCAGAACCTGCTTTTCCGGTGGGTAAGCGAGGCGGACCTGCCGGCCTTATTCGAGGACCTGCGGGCCGTGGGCCTTTCGGCTTCAGGCGCCAACACCATTTCCGACATTACCTCTTGCCCCGGCACCGACACCTGCAAGCTGGGCATCTCGGCTTCGCGCGGTTTGGCGCGGGAACTTTCCCGCCGGCTGGATGAAACGATGGCCGAACTGCCCCAGGAGGTCAGGAACCTCAAGATCAAGGTGAGCGGCTGCCCCAATTCCTGCGGCCAGCATCATATCTCGGACCTAGGTTTTTATGGCGTTTCCCGCAAGTCGGGTTCCTACACCGTGCCCCATTTCCAACTCGTCTTGGGCGGCCAATGGAAAAATAACGGCGGCTCCTATGGCCTCGCCGTGGCGGCCGTGCCTTCCAAGCGAATCCCCGAGACCGTCCAGAGGCTGGCCGACAGGTTCGTGAAGGAACGCCTGAAGGATGAAAACTTCCAAAACTTCGTACAGCGTATCGGCAAGGTGGAAATCAAAAACATGCTTTCCGACCTGGCGGTCATCCCCCCCCATGACGCGGAGCCATCGCTTTTCACAGACTGGGGCGACTTGCGCGAGTACACCATCGCGGACATCGGCAAGGGCGAATGCGCGGGCGAGGTGGTGGCTCCATCCGAGTTTTCCCTGACTGCAGCTGAAAGCAAGGCCTTTGAGGCCCAAGTGGAACTGGACAAGAAAAACTACAAGGCCGCCGTGGACTTGGCCTATGAGTCCATGATCTTCTCGGCCGAGGGCGTGGTGCGTACCCGCAACCGGGAATGGACGGGAAAGCCTGATGCCACCATCGCGGAATTTAAGAGGTTTTTCTTCGACACGGGCGAGTTCGTGAAACACGTGAACAACACCCAGTTCGCGGCCTATCTGTTTAAGGCCCAGGAAAACCGCCTTTCCAATCCCAATCCGGATGAAGCCCACCGGAGGGTCGAGGAGGCTCAGCTGTTCCTGGAGGCCGTCCACAGCTACGTGGCCAACGTTGCGTCTTCCCCCGTGGCCCTGCTGGGCAAATGATCCGGATCGAGGACAGAATGAACCTGCAAAAGATCGGAGTGAAGTTCTTTCTGGAAAAAGGTATGGAACTGCCCCTGGCTTCCTTTATCCCGGTTTTCCACCGCTGGATCCAGGAGGATAAGCTCGAGGGGATGCTGGTGGACGTGGCGGAGTACACCCACGTGCACGAGGGGCCCGGGGTGCTTTTGATCGCCCATGAGTCCAATTACAGCGTGGATGAGACGGACGGCAAGCGGGGGTTCCTTTACAGCCAAAAACGGACCCCGGAAAAAAACGGACAGGAGCATTTAAAAACCGCGTTCCGCCGGATCCTGAGAGCCTGTGCCTTATTGGAGAGGGAGCCGGAATCGGCGGGCAAATTGAAATTCGCGGTGAACCACCTACAGGTTTTCGTCAATGACCGTCTGGAGGCACCCCATGGCGCCCAAAGCCTGGGCCAGCTGGAGGAAAACTTGAACCCTTTCCTTTCCTGGCTTTACGAGGGGGAGAAATACCTGCTGTTGCACGAGAAGGACCCCCGCAAACGAACGGGTTTCGAGGTCAAGTTTGAGAAGTCCCCCAGCCTGGAAACGCTCCTGAACCAACTGGAATCCAACTAACCCCCGTAATTCCATCCGGTCGTCGAGAGCAACAGGGGCCCTTCCAAGGGGCCGCACTCGGCCTCCAGGACTTCCGCCACTACAACCGCGTGATCCCCCCTGTCCACTGTTTGGACAATCCTGCATTCCACGAAGCCCGCCATTTTGGGGAAAATCGGGTGTTTTAAAACCGGGCTTTCCTGAAAAACCTCACCCCCCAATTGGTTTCCTTCCGGCCCCACGTGTTTGAAGAATTTTTGGGCCACTTCCTTCTGGTCGACGCCCAGGAAATTCAAGGTGAAGCCTTGGGCCCGTTTTGTGACTTCAAAGGTGTGGGTTTCTTTTTTAATACCCACCGCCACCAGGGGCGGATGGAAGGAGGCCTGAGTGACCCAACTCACCGTAGAGGCGGCAGTCTGGCCATCCGCCTTGCTGGTGAGCACATAAAGGGCGTGGGGGATCATTCGCAATAATTTCCTCTTCGCTTCTTCATTCATAGGGCCTCACAATCGTGGATTTGTCGGATTGCCCGCATTTTAACAACCCCTTTGCCGATGTTTATAGCGGAAAAGGACTTGGCACCATGTTAAACTTCAAGCCCGTCCTTCCGTCACATTTGAAGAAAGAAACCCATGGACTTCACCGAAACGCTGAAAAAACTCGTGGAACTCCAGGCCACCGATTCAGGCTTGGACGAGCTGGAACGTCTCAAAAAAAAATTCCACCAGGAAGCTGCGGCCCTGGAGGCCACGGTCCACGGGCTGAAAGGACGAATCCAGGAAGAAAAAAAGGCCTTGGAAGACCTGGTCAAGCAACGCAAGGGACTGGAGATCGAGGCAGGGGCCATGGAGAGTAAAATTTCCAAGTATTTGGGCCAGCAAAACGAGGTCAAAAGCAACGAGCAATTCGCGGCTTTGAAACAAGAAATCGAGAAAAGCCGGGAAGAAAAAGCCAAGGCTGAGGAAAGGGTTCTGGAGTTCCTTTTCAAGGAAGACGAGCAGAAGGCCCGAACCCAAAAACTCAACCAGGACCTGGCCCAGGCTGAAAAAAAGACCATTGAGGGCAAGAACGACATCCTCCAAAAAGTTTCCGACTGCGACAAGGCGGCCCAGGAAAAGAAAGGGGAACGCCAAAAACAACTGGCGGGCCTGCCCGAGGATTTCGCGCAGGGGTACGAGCAATTGAGGAACAGCGGTAAGAAAATCGCAGTTGCGGAGGCGCGGGAGGATCACACCTGCAGCGGTTGCCACATGAACATCCCACCGCAGATCCTCAATGAGGTCCGCAAGGGCATCGCCCTCCAGCGCTGTACCTGTGGACGATACCTTTATATAAAGGATTAAAACAATTTTCACCACGGAAGCACAGAGATACCGTTAAGATTCAAGCGCGGCTTTAAAGACGCCGCGTTGAAATCCCCGGGCTTGCCCGTAGGGCTCCCCACTAACTTTTTTTCACCTCTGTGTCTTTGTCGTGAGAGGGTTTTCCATGAGCGTTTCGACGGCCAAAAGAGTTCTCAAGATCGAAGCCGAGGGGCTGTGGCAGCTTTCCCGCAAGGTGGGAAAACCCTTCGCGGCGGCCGTCCGACTGGTCCTTCAATCCAAGGGCCGGGTGGTGGTGACCGGCATGGGCAAATCGGGCCTGGTGGGCCAGAAGATCGCGGCCACCCTATCCTCCACCGGAACCCCCGCCCATTTTCTAAGCCCCGCTGAAGCCCTTCATGGGGACATGGGAAAGGCCTCCAGGGGCGACGTGGTTTTGGCTCTTTCCAATAGCGGTGAAACCGACGAGATGAAGACCCTGTTACCCCTTTTAAAACGCATGGGCTGCCGGATCATTCTCTTCACTGGAACCCTTCATTCCACCCTGGCACGATTAAGCGATGTGGTGGTGGACGTGGGTGTAAAGCGGGAGGCTTGTCCCTTGCGACTTGCGCCCACCGCCAGCACCACCGCGGCTTTGGCCATGGGTGACGCGCTGGCCGTGGCCTTAATGCAGGAACAGGGTTTCACCGAGAAGGATTTTGCCCTTTTCCATCCGGGCGGCGAACTGGGCCACCGGCTTCATTTAAAGGTGACCGACATCATGCGGAAGAGCGGCCAGATGCCGAAGGTGTCCTTGAGCGCCTCCTTCCCGCAAGTCGTCCGGGAAATCAACGCCAAAAAATTGGGCGCGACCTGCGTGGTGGGGGCGGGCCAAAAATTAAAGGGCATCATCGTGGACGGCGACCTGAGGCGGGCCCTGTTGAAAGACTCCGACATCCGGCATTGGAATGCCGCCAATTTGCGGAGCCCCCATCCTTCCACCGTTCCGCCGGAAGCCACCTTGGCCCAGGCCCTGCAACGGATGGAAGAAAAAGCCATCTTCCAATTAATCGTCGTAGATCAAAAGGGTCGTCCCGCGGGATTGGTTCATCTCCATGACCTTTTGGGGCGGGGACGCATCAAAATCATTTAACGGAGGTATCAGCCTTTGATGATCTCAGTGCGTCGTCCGACGGCAATAAGTTTGTCGAACGGGGTCAGGCTTCAGCTGAACCCTCAAAAGGAAAACTAAGACATCCAATGGGAATCCGGGACATCAAACTACTGCTGACCGACGTGGACGGGGTTTTGACGGATGGAAAAGTTTACATGGGCATCCGGGAGGAACTGGTCCTCTTCGATATCCAGGACGGCATCGGCCACCGCCTAGCCGCCTATGGCGGGCTTAAGGTTGGCTGGCTGTCGGGCCGCCTTTGCCGGCCCGTGGCCCTGCGCGCCAGATGCTTGAAAGTTCCTTTTCTTTACCAGGGCCAACTCGACAAACTGACCGTGGCCCGTAACCTTTGCCGCAGGGAAGGCCTAGAACTTGCCGAGATGGCTTACATGGGGGACGACTTGATCGACATGCCCTTGCTGGCGCAGGTGGGATGGTCCGCCACCGTTCCCTACGGCCGACCTGAAGTGAAAAGAGCCGTCCATTACATTACCCAAAGTCCGGCGGGAGCTGGCGCTTTCCGGGAAGTCGTTGAAAAGATCCTTAAGGCCCAAAACCAGTGGAAAAGGGCCGTGAAACAGTTCCACCGGACCAACGGCCGCAAGGCCGCTTATTCCAACGACGTATTCACCCGATCCTTCGTCTAAAAAACATGGGAAAAACAAGAAGAAAAATCACCGAGCCGCCAGCCGACCCGCTTTTGGATACTGCGGAAGAGGAACCCAGGTCCGTCCGCCTCAAGCGGTACTTCTGGTTCTTAGGGGTGGCGGCCCTCTTGATCGGCCTTTTGGCTTTGGGCCTCCTCAAAAGCGCCCCCGCGCCCACAAGCCCTGAAACGGTTTCTCAAGCTGGCGATTCACCCGACGCCGTTATTGAGAAATTCCATTTGGTGTCCACGGTCCAAGGCAAAAAGCGATGGGAGTTTTACGCCGACGTGGCGCGCCTTTACCAAAGCCAGAAACTGGCCTATTCGGACAATATTTACGCCGAATATTATAAAAAGGACAAGCTCACCTCGATTTTGACCGCGGATCACGCAGTGGTTAACACGGACACCAACGCCACTGAGGCGCAAGGCCACGTGGAATTGATCGTGGAAAACGGATCCAAACTGGAAACGGAAAAGCTCAACTGGGACCCGGACACGGACATGATCAAGACCGAGGGAAGGGTCCATGTCTATAAAGGCCAGGACGAGATCACGGCGGTCGGCATGACGGCGGACACCCAGTTGAACAACATCCGTTTCACAAGAGACGTCCAGACGAAGATGCGGGACACTAATGAAGTCGAAAACTTCTCAAAACCGAAACCCTTTTAAGGGGAAGAAGCCGTGGCTTGCGGCGTTGACCGCCTTTTGGGGCGGCTCGGTGGCGTTGCTTCACGCCGTGGAGTTGAAAAATGACAGGGAAGTGTCTTCCCGGAAACCCGTCAACATCTCGTCCTACCAGTTGACCTTCATCCGCCCGCAGGGGCTGACCCTTTTCACGGGCGATGTGAAGGCCGTACACGACAAGGTCGTGCTCTTCGCCGACCAGATCCGTGCGCTGGAGGAAAACCGCGAGGCCACCGCTTCTGGTCATGTCGTGGTGGTGGACCACGGCGAGGGGATCACTCTGACTTGTGGAAACCTGGAGTACCAGGATTTGATGGACCTCATGACGGCCCACGACCACCCCGCCTTGACCACCTTGGACGAAAAGGGAAATCCGATCACCGTCTTGGGGCGTCAAATGGAAGTGGATTCGGTGGAAAAAACCGTCGTTATCAACCAGAATGTGCAAATCCTCCATAAGGAAGGGACGGCGGAGGCCCAAAAGGCCACTTTTTATTCCGCGGATGACAAGTTCGTCCTGGAGGACGAGCCCAAGGTTTATACCGACAACGGCCTCCTTTCAGGCCGGCGGATCACCACCAACCTGGGCGCGGACCGGAGCGTGTTTGTAGAGGGAATGGCGGACGCCATTTTCAACCCCAATGGGAAGCCCGTGACGAATAACAAGGAAGGATTGTCCTTGGCGAAGGCCAGCGGGACGGCGACGCCTTCGGCGACGGTGACACCCGTGGCGGATAACGACAATTCTGCCGCCGGCACCCACGGCCAATCCAGCGCGCCAGTGGGAACGGGCCCCGGCCAAGCACCCCTGAGGCCTGGCGGTCCACTTTGGTGAGGAATCAGTTTTGAGTTCTAAGCTTGTGAGTTAAGGCCTGTTTTGAGCCAGCGGTTCAAAACACTTCATTAACTCAAAACCCGGCATTTAAAATTTTATTTGAGGTGTTTATGAAAATCCTCCGTACCGAAAACCTCGTAAAGCTCTATAACAAGAAAAAGGTCGTGGACCATGTTTCCATTGAAGTCCACCAAGGGGAAGTGGTGGGATTATTGGGGCCCAACGGCGCCGGCAAAACCACCACCTTTTACATGACAACAGGTTTTATCGCACCCGACGCGGGCCATGTCTTCTTCGAGGAGGAGGGTGTCGCCCACGACATCACCCACATGCCCATGTACAAGCGGGCGCGCCTAGGCATCGCCTACCTGCCCCAGGAAGCCTCCATTTTCCGAAAGCTGACGGTGGAGGAAAACCTCATGGCTATCCTTGAATTGACGCCCCTTTCCAAGGCGGACCAGGAAAAACGCAAGCTGGAACTGCTCCAGGAACTCAAGGTTTCCCACTTAGCCAAGCAGAAAGCTTACACCCTTTCCGGCGGGGAAAGGCGAAGGGTGGAAATCGCGCGGGCGCTCGTCTTGCAGCCACATTTCATCCTCCTGGACGAGCCTTTCGTGGGTATCGATCCAATCGCGGTTCAGGATATCCAAGGCATCATCCGTTTCCTCAAGAAGAAGCAAATCGGCATCCTCATCACCGACCACAACGTGCGGGAAACCCTTTCTATCGTGGACCGGGCCTACATCATGTTCGAGGGCAAGATCCTGCTTTCGGGAACGGCGCACAAACTGGCCTCCAATAAAAAGGCCAGGGAAATCTACCTCGGCGAACGGTTCTCGCTCAAATAAATTGGCAACCGTTGAAGGTTCACCGAGAAAAATTTACGGAGCGGTTCCATCAAAATCTCCCATCGCTACCACGGCGGCCTCAAATCCTGGCTGGACCAGACGCTTTCGCCCCTTTGCCGGCTTCTGGTTTCTTGGAAAGTCCACCCCAACCTGGTGACTTTGGCGGGGGTGCTGGTCACCTGGATAGTGCCGGTGGAAACACTGAGGGAAAATGGGCTGGGGGCGGGATTATGGCTTTTGGCGGCCGGATTCTTTGACGTGTTGGACGGCTCCCTCGCACGAAACAGCGGACTTCAAGGCCCTTTTGGAGCCTTTTGGGATTCCACCCTCGACCGGATTTCGGAGGCCTTCGTTTTTGGCGGGTTTCTATTGTATTATGGCCAACGCCAGGAACTTTCGAACCTTTTGCTAGCCTTTTGCGTCTGTATATTGTCCCTCTTAGTCTCTTACACGCGGGCCCGGGCCGAAGGCCTCGGGATGAATTGCGAAGTGGGCCTATTGCCCAGGTCGGGCCGGGTTGTCTTGTTGGCCTTCGGGATGATGTCGGGAAATCTTGTATGGGCCTTGTGGCTCGTCGGGGTCTTGTCCCTCGTCACGGTGGCCCAAAGGGTCCAGCGCGTTTGGGCTGGAACCCACCACCGGAGCAGGTAAGCCGTCACTTTTTCGGGAGGCTTTGATTTCATGCCTAAAATTCGGGTTGCCGTTGTCGGCGTAGGCTGCTGCGCCTCATCCCTGGTCCAGGGGGTGCGTTATTACCGGAACGCCGAGGAGGAAGGCTTTGTCCCGGGCCTGATGCACGTGCGATTGGGCAAATACCACGTTGGCGACATCGAATTTTCCTGCGCTTTTGACGTGGATTCCAACAAGGTCGGCAAAGACCTGGGGGAGGCCATCTTCGCCCCCATCAATAACACGATCAAGTTTTGCGACGTTCCCACCCTCGGTGTCACCTTGTACCGGGGCCATACCTACGACGGCCTGGGCAAGTACTACCGTGAGGTGGTCACGGAGTCCCCTGAAAAGCCAGCGGACGTGGCCAAGGTTTTGAAGGAAACGAAAACCGACGTGCTCATCAACTACCTGCCTGTTGGCAGCGAGGAAGCCACCAAATTTTACATGAATGAAGCCCTCAAGGCGGGCGTGGGCGTGGTCAACTGCATGCCGGTTTTCATCGCCTCCAACCCGTCCTGGGCCAAGAAATTCGAGCAGGCGGGGTTGCCCATTTTGGGCGACGACATCAAGGCCCAAGTGGGGGCCACCATCACCCACCGGGTTTTGGCCAAGATGTTCTCCGACCGGGGGGTGACTCTGGACCGCACCTCCCAGCTCAACTTCGGCGGCAACATGGACTTCAAGAACATGCTGGAAAGGGAAAGGCTGGAATCCAAGAAGATCTCCAAGACCGGCGCGGTGGTCAGCCAGCTGTCCCACCCCATCGACCCGGACAACATCTACATCGGTCCCTCGGACTACGTGCCCTGGCTGCAGGACCGCAAATGGGCCCATATCCGCCTGGAAGGCCGGGAATTCGGCGACGTGCCGGTGACCATCGAGTTGAAACTGGAAGTGTGGGATTCGCCCAACAGCGCGGGCGTGGGCATCGACGCCATCCGCTGCTGCAAGCTGGCGCTGGATTCCAAATTGGCCGGTTCCCAGGAGGGGCCTTCCTCCTATTTCTTCAAGACTCCGCCCGTGCAATATTCGGACGCCGAAGCCCATGAACTGGTGGAGGCCTTCATCGCCAAGTACGCCAAGGCGGGAGAACCCTTAAAAGTCAGATGAACGAAGGGTCATGCGTGTAAGGAAAAAGCCCGGGTCATTCCGGGCTTTTTGTTTTTATCGACGAATTCGCCGATTCGGGCGGGATTAATTCGGGGTCCATTGGATGTTGTCGACCGTAATGGCGGTGCCCGTCATCGTTGCGGTCCAGGAGATGAGAAAGGGCGTATCGATGCTGGCTTGGGTATAGCCATTACCCGTTGTGAAGGAAGAAAAGGGAATAGAGACGTGGGTGAAGGAAGAGGTACTGAAGGAATTTATGAGATTGGCCGATAAATTATATTCCGCGTAACTTCCGGTGCTGGAATTAAGGTATTCAATGTCCATCGCGGTGATATCCGCCGACGGTTGGTCCAGTTCGATATCGAACACCAAACGGCCTGAAGGGTAATATGGGTCGGGGTTTTCAGCGGATCCGCTTAAGAAATAATAGTACCCGCAGGTTTTGGTTGTGGTTAAAAGAAAGGTGTTGCTATCCCCGGAAATTTGGTCGGTAACCGCCGTGATGGAACCGGTGGTAGAGCAACCGGGAGAAGTGCCTGACGTTAAGCTATTGTTGAACCAGGTGCCCGCCGATCCGTCGCTCCAAATCGTTTGGATGGCGGGGGGAGGGGGGGCAGGGAGTAGCGGCGTAGGGCTCGACCGATTACAACCTAGGAAGAAGTTCGCGGCTGTTCCGAAAAGAATCAGCAACGCTGGTAAAAGGATTTTAAACTTCATTCATGATCTTCCAAGTTAAAATTTCTTGATTTTTGGCATTATAGCCTCATTTAACGATGATTAAATGAGATTTCCTCTGCTGCATTCACATGGTATTCATTGTAGGGGTCAATAAATTTTATCCGGCTTCGCAGGAAATCTCGGTTTCCAGCCGGGGATGAATATGCGAACGCGCAGCTGGGGGTGTCAGCTGACCTGGAGGACAACCCGGCAAAGTCGACACCGTGTGTTACCATGTCTTCCCCCGTGGGTCTGGGATGGTCCAAGGGATTGAGGCCCACGGAACTGCCGAATTTTCTCATTTTGGGCAATAATATTTTTTATTTTCTCCAGTTGTTCGTTAAATTTAACCGTTTAAAATAATCAGTCCAACGCCCCTAGTTTGATGAATTGAGTTAAAATTGACTCAATTCTTCCGTCACCGAGAAAGGCCCGTCGTAAATCTTGGAGGATCTTTTGAAATTGTTTTCCCTGCCGGGTTGTTTCCTCAATTTACTTATTCCTCCGCGCCCGCCACGCCGTTCCTTTGTTTCGATTTCGGCTGCAATCGTTTTTTCCTTCCTGCCCCAATTGATCCAAGCCGCCCCGCCGCAACTTAAAATCAAGGGGGACTCCATTACGAATGCCAGCAGCGGTTGTACGGTCCGTTTGACCGGGGTCGACATCGATGGGTTGCAATACGGGGTTAACAACGACGCGCCCGGGGGAGTCACGGCCACGGCCGCTTATGCCATCGCCAATTGGCATTGCAATGTCATCCGTCTTCCCTTGAACCAGGACCGGTGGTTTTATTACCCCGTCAGTTACCGGAGCCTGGTTGACCAAATCGTCAATACCTGTTCCCAAAACAACTGTTATATCATCCTGGACCTCCATTGGTCGGGCACCTGCAGCTCTTGCAGCACAACCGCTGGCACCACTCCAGTCACCGGCACCGGTTGGGGAACCGCCACCGGCCAGCAGGAAATGCCGGACGGCAATTCGATCACCTTTTGGTCCAACGTAGCGGCCCGGTACGCGAACAACACGGCGGTGATGTTCGACCTTTACAATGAGCCCTACGGCGTTTCCGCCTCCATTTGGTATGGGGGGGGCTCGGCGGGATCCTTCAACACGCCTGGCATGAATTATTTGTTGACCACCGTTAGGAACACGGGCGCCAACAATATCGTCCTGGCCGGGGGTCTGAGCTACTGCAATGATTTCTCGCAAATTTTGCCGGGCTATGAATTGACCGACACCACCAACGGCTGGGGGGTTTTGTACGACGCCCATATTTACGACGGGAACGCCAATCAAACCATCAATGAATCGCCAGCTACTTATCCCTTCTTCGTGGGCGAATTCGGGCCTAGCTCTACCGACGCGACCACCAGCACCTGGGACAGCGGGTTTTTCCCCTATCTCAATGGTTCCGGCGGCACGACCTTAAGTTGGACTGCCTGGACCATGGACACTTCCGGCCCGCCCACCTTGATCTCGGACTGGAACTACGATACCACGACCTATCATGGCGTTCCCGTCACCACCAATATTTTGGGAAGCCCAACGCCCAGCTGCAATACCACCTTGGGCGGGCCTACCTATACGCCGACCACGACGCCCACCCAGGGCGACTGTTACTGGGTCACCAATTTCTCAGCCTCTCCGACCTATCCCGCGGCTTCCTGCCCCTCTTCTCTCGCCTACAATTCGACCGACGGCAAATGGTTTACCTTTGATTGGACCACGACCAGCACCAGCAACGGAGCCCAGGCAAGTCCTTCCCAGTCCTACGTCACTTGTCCCTCCACACCCACCGACGCTTGCACCCAGATCCTGAGCAGCACGGTCACCGGCCCCGATGAGGAAACCTTTTCGGCCTTCGTCAGCGGCGGATACGACACGAACGGCACAAGCACCGACCCCGTTACCTACGCGGGATTCGGCCTCGCCACGGAACTCGAAACCGGTTACACGAACCTGAATTGGGTGAACAATTATTCGTTTTATATCCGAACGACGGTGGCCCCCGTGACCCTTCGGTTCCAGGCCAGCAACCCCTATATCGACCAGACGCCCGTCACTTGGGAAGCAACGCCTTTTCCGGGGGGCGGGAATGCGAACCAATATGGTTTCAACTTTGTCGTGACCCAGGCCAATGCATGGGTCCTCGAATCGATGCCCGCCGCGGGCATGGAATTCCAGGATTATTGCGGCGGCGCAGGAGCCTGCCCGCCTTACAATGTCAACAGCAGCGGCGTGACTACGACGTATACCCAATCCATGGCCCTCAGCCAGGTGATTTCCCTCCAATGGGAAACCCAGGAAGGCCCCACGACTTTAGGCTTTTGGGTCAACGACGTGTGCTTGTCCGGCACGAGCCTCCCACCAACGGCTACGCCCTCGGTTGTATGCGCCGCTTCCACCAATACCCCGACCGCGACCAATACTCCCTCCCTCACGCCCACTCTCACCACCACCTCCACTGTCACTAAGACGGCCACCACGACGCCGACCAATACGACGTCCAATACCGCAACTGCCACTCCCACGTTCTCATCTACCCCAACCCCCGCCAATACGGCTACTTCTACTGCTTCCAGCACCGCTACGGCCACGCCCACTGTAACTACCACCAAAACCGGCACTGCCACGCCGACGAATAGCCCCACCAACACCCCGGCCAACACGGCCACCGGCACGCCCACTAACAGCGCCACGAACACCCCCGCCTCTACCGACACAAGTACAGCCACTTCCACCGCCTCCGGCACGGCCACGGCCACGCCCAGCACCACCAATACCCCGGCCAATACCTTCACCGCCACTTCCTCGCCCACCAGCAGCGCCACCTTGACGCCCACCGCGACCCTCACCGCGACGCCGACGGAGACGCCTTCCATGAGCCCAACCAAGACCGCTACTTCCACCGCCAGCTCCACGCCCACCAGCA
>JASHQZ010000236.1 GCA_030038835.1 candidate division FCPU426 bacterium | reverse complement strand
CGTGAAGGTGAAAGTCAAGACAACGGTCGGGGAGGGGGTATAGGTGGGGGTTTTGGTGGGAGTTGAAGTGGCCACCGCCCAGCAACGGCCCATTCCCCCCAAGAATATCCCGAGAACCAGGAGAATATGCGGCAAAGCCTTCAAGTCCAAGGAAACGGGTTGCCGCCCTTGGTGGAAGCCCGGCAGGTTTTTGTTTTTCAAGCTTCTCATAGTTTCCTCCGTCCGCCTAGGGAGATCAAGGAGTGGGGGTGGCATTCAGGCCCATGACCGCGACGACGTTCAAGGGCGACTGGTTTGCGGTGGATAGCAGGGTCTCGCTGTTTTCCAAGATCACGTCGTCGTAAGGCACCTGCACGTAAACGGCCGCCGTGACGGCCGCGTTGGGCGTGGGCTCGGGAAGGTTGAGGGCCAATTTGCGGATCTCGGTCTTGTAGATGGCGGTGGCCAGGATGGTGTTGGGCGCTTGGTTGTAGGCATAGACCCAGTTTCCATTCGTGGTGACGGCCCAATTCAACCGCTTATAGACGTAGCCCTTGCAATAGATGACCCAGACCAAACCGTCCCCGTCCAGGTATCCCGGGTACCTTTCACCCGAGGCGTCGTGCACGGCGTAGGGGTTGTAGTTGTAGGTGACGGTGGAGGGAGTCGCGGCGATCACGCCCGTCACCACCGAACTGCCGGCCCCGGGTGTGTAGAAGGTGGAACCCTGTTGGTAAACCTCATAGCGGCCCCAATAGTTGGCGCTGGCGGAGACGGGATTGTCCAAGGGGACTTCCTGCTCGATTCCGATAGAGGAGTTGGAGGTATAGGAAAGCGTGGAGTTTGTGGAGCTGTAGGAGGGGGCGAAGGCCTGGTCCACGGTGGAGTAATCGGGGTTGACCGTCGGGGTTTGGTCCACGCCCGACGGGCCGATGCCGGGAGTCGTGAAACCGTACACCAGGCCGTTGTTGGCGGTTTGGGCCCCGAACCATGCCACGGCCACCTTTAAACCCTGCTGGGCCACCTGTTCGGCCTCGGCCACGTTCGTATTGGAGGCCTGGACGGAGTTGAAGGCGTTGGCGATGAACTGGACGCCCACCGTGATCAAGGTGACGGCAATGGTCATGAAGATGGCGGCCATGACTAGGGCCGAGCCATGGGGTTTTTGCAGATGGGAGAAGGGGGCCACGGAGGTGCGCCGGCCGCCCTTGCGGGAACGTCCGCCGGCTTTGCGGGAATCATTTTGGAATAAATTAAATTGAAACCACCGGATGGAAAAATCCATTAGCCGCTCCTGTTGATCTTACGGTTTTAAATTTTAGCATGGGGAGAGAAAAAACCCTGGAGCGGCAACTCCATAGCGAGGGCTTTCTTCAATATTTCTCGTTAAAAGCATTATCCCGCCTGGAATTTCATTAGTCAATGTTCAGCCCCCCTAAAAAGGGGTAAAACGTTAGGGGTACCACCCCTGGGGTCCTCGGCCCTCTTGAAGCGGACAAAAGGCCCCACCTCACTCCCTTTCCGGCTATTTTCGCTGGAAGTAATAGCGTGAGGAAAAAACCGCCAGCAGGATGCCCGAAAGGGCCACCAAGCCCCAAAAGAGATAAGGGTTGAAAAAGTCCAGGAGCCACCGCCACCGGTCCGTCCATCCCAGGCCCGCGCCGCCCAGGGTGGACAGCAGGAGCAGGACTTCGGGCGCTAAAAGCGTCTTCCACCGGAAAACCTTCGCGTAAAGCAGGGAGTAATAGTGGGAGTTCATCCGGTTTTGGGACCGGGGCATTTGGGAGGTCCATTGCCGGGTCCTGATCCAAAGGAAGAGGTAAGCCACCAAAAGGTAGAACGCCAGGATCGAGGCGCCCTCATAGTCCTTGTCTTGAACCCAGTTTAAAACCGCCAGCAGGCTGAAAAAAGCCGCGAGGGGCGAATGCACGCAACAAAACCGCGTCAAAAAATCCTGGATTTCGTCCTTCAACCATGGGCGGTCCAACTTGTAACCCCGTCCGAAGAACCCCCAGGGAAAATAAACCCAATGGCCTTCCGTGGTCACTTGGAAATCCAGCGCCGCGATTTGGCCGTAAAGCCTCCGCTGTGCCGCTTCCTCCAGGACTTCGGGCGGCGGGGGATCGGATATGCCGGCTTCCACTTCTATAGGAAGTTCGGGCGGGGGGACGGGTTCGGCGGATGGCCCGGCGGGAGGGGCGGTCGCGGGTTCGGCGGCGGGGGTGGCTGTGGCGGATTCGGAGGCGGAAACCGGGGGTTCGGCGGGAGGACCGGCGGATTCTTCCGGCTCCGGCGGGATTTCCCGCGCGGAAGGCGGGGGGGGCGGGGCATGCCTTTCGAACCATTTGGCGAAAATAAGCCCGCAACACTCGCAATCCGTGCGGTCGGCCGCTTGCTCGAAATGGCAGGAGGGGCATTTCATGGTCCTATTCTACCTTATAAAGGGAGTTGGGGGGTCGGCCGTATGGCAATCCGTGTTTTCGTAAAACGTTTTTTAGGCGCTTGAATCCCGTCCTCGTCAAGGTTGGGGAGCCGGGGGTAGTGTCTCAGTTTGAGATGACATTCGTTTTAATCTGTCATTGCGAGGCCCAGCCCCAATCGGGGCGGTTTGGGCCAGGCTTGTGGTAGTTGGCCTGAATTCGGCCAACCATCCTGGGGGGCTTTCGCCCCAGGACAATCTCAGGCAGTTATTCCAGCAAAATCCAAGGCAAAACCTGAGATTCCCACGTCGCAAACCGAGCCTATCGGCTCTGCTCCTCGGAATGACATCAAACTGAGACACTACCGAGC